>JAFKFF010000225.1 GCA_017307315.1 Alphaproteobacteria bacterium | reverse complement strand
CGGAGGCGCCCATGGGAACCGGAAGGGCCATGCCATGCTCCATCACCGGCTGAGCACGGGCGATATTGACCTGATAGATACCGGCGGAATTTGCTCCCTTCGCGCCCAGCGCCGCATCGACAGCCGCTGTATCCAGATCCGGCGCGGGTGGCGGTCCCCCTGCGGCGGGCGCGGTGAATGGCGTCCCGCTGAGGGCAAGCGCTTCCTGAATGGCGGTAGCAAGCTTCACTCCGTCGCCCTCGCCATAAATATGC
The DNA here is from genome assembly GCA_017307315.1 of Alphaproteobacteria bacterium. Taxonomy (GTDB): domain Bacteria; phylum Pseudomonadota; class Alphaproteobacteria; order Micropepsales; family Micropepsaceae; genus Rhizomicrobium. Next base: position 14,926 of record JAFKFF010000225.1, on the reverse strand, counting down.
ATGTAGAGGGTCACCGGCGCGGCATGAAACAAATGGTTGTGCAGCGCGCTGATCTCGATCCCGGATTCGCTCAACTTCTTCATCACCGGGCCGACTTCGTCTTCGGTCAGAACCAGATCACCCATCGCCATCACATTGCCACCCATCGGCAGAAACGCGACCCAGGACCCCAGCGCAAATGTCGGCTTCAGGGTGATCCCATCCAAGGTCACGGTCAGGTCGGTGCGCGGGAGACCCACGCGATAGGCCCCGCCCGCTCCTTCCGTTCCGGCTTTACCAAGGGCGGCGGCGACCGCGCTCCAATCGGCGGCGAGGGCCGGACTGGAAAGACTGGCGATGATCGCGGCAAAGGCAAGACTGTGCTTCAACATGCTTCTTCTCCTGTCAAAAACGCCATCGCGGAAGGGAAGAGCGCGGTCGATTGCGGATGGAATGTCCAAGAAACGCATGTGCTCCTCCCGCGCCGTATGGTGCCGGTTGAAGCAGAACTTGGACGGGCGACCGTCTGACCGGGAGTCTGCAACCCCGGTCCGACAAGCCTAGACCTGTCAGTAGGCGCGTCAAGCGAAGTACGCGGTAAATTTGATTGGCTGGAGCTCGCGCGGTCCTAGGCGGCGGTTCAATCCAAATATCCCGCCGTCTCCAAAAGGCTGGCCACGCCCAGCAGGGCATAGACCGCGGCCGAAATATATCGCATCGCCACAAGCGGCACGATGCGGGTGATGGCGTGGCCGAAATAGGCCGCCGGCACATTGGCCAAGAGCATGCCGGTGGTGGTGCCCGCCGTGACGATCCACACGCTGGAGAAGCGCGCCGCCAGCGCGGCGGTGGCGATCTGGGTCTTGTCGCCCATCTCGACCAGGAAGAAGGCGATCAGGGTGGTGAGAAAGACGCCGCGATGCGAAACCTTCCCGCCCTCGTCCGCCGCCTTGTCCGGGATCAGCACCCAGACCGCCATGACGAGGAAGGAGGCCCCGATCAGATAGCGGAACCAGAGGGCGTCGAGAAAGCTGGAGACATAATATCCCGCCAGCGCCGCCAGCGCATGGTTGGCCAGCGTCGCCAACGCCACCCCCGCGATGATGGGCAGCGGGCGGCGGAAGCGCGTCGCCAGCAGGATGGTGAGAAGCTGGGTGCGGTCGCCCATCTCCGCCAGCGCCACCAGAAGCGCCGAAACGCCGAAATCCTGAAAAGCCTGCATCGGCCCACCTATTCCAGTCTCGGGCCAAAGCCGCAAGGCGTGTATAGTCGCGGGGCCGAAGCCGGATGGGGGCTCACATGTTCCGTGGCGCGATCGTTGCCGGTCTGTTGCTGTCGCCGCTTGTCGCCGCGGCGCAGCCAGCCGCCGTGCCTCAAGACAGGCCGCCCTTCAAGACCAGCTTCGACTGCGCCAAGGCCACATCGAACCTGCTGCGGATGGTGTGCAACGACAAGGCGCTGGCGGCGCTGGACCTGCAGGCGGCGGCGCTGCTGAAACGCGCCCGCGCCAAGGCGACCACGCCCGATGCGGTGAACGAGGAACAGGATCTGTGGCTGTCGCAGCGCGCCTCGTGCCGCAGCGCCGCCTGCCTGTCGCGCGCCTATCGCGACCGCATCGCCCAGCTGCATGCCTGGGTGGATTGAGGAACGCAACTGTCATTCCCGGCGAGCGCGAAGCGCGAGGGAAGGGAATCCAGGCATCTAAGCATGCGCGATTATTTCGTCCCTATACGCGGCGTTCCCTCACGCTTCGACAGGCTCAGGGTGAGGACTTGCACCAATCCTCATGCTGAGCCTGTCGAAGCATGAGCTTACGGAGCACAGAAAACACAAGCTTGCGCTGCCCTCGCCCGTCGCCCAAATAGTTCACACCGAGTCGTTTGGAATATCCCATGTGCGGCAAGTTCGCGGCCCAGGCCTCCTGGGCCGAAACCACGCGGATCATCGAAAGCCTGACCGGCACGGCGCTGGGCGGCGACGCCGCGCACGCCAACGACCGCGAAGTCACCTATCGCGTGATGAGCCAGCTGCCCGTGATCGTGTGGGACCGCGACTTGGGCATGCGGCGGATACAATTGATGCGCTGGGGCTTTCCCCACCGCGACGATCCGCGCCGTCCCGATCCCATCCACGCCCGCGCCGAAACCATCGACGTCAAGCCCACCTTCCGGGGCGCCTTCCACGGCGGCCAGCGCGGCATCGTGCTGGTGAAATCCTTCAACGAGGCCGCCGAGAAAGGGCCGCAGCATGTGATCCTGCCGGGCGCGACGCCCGCGCTTGGCCTCGCCATGCTGTGGCGCTCCTTCGCCGATCTTCCCGCTTGCGTGATGGTCACCGTGCCCGCCAATGCGCTGATCGCGACCCTGCCGACAGACCGCATGCCCGCCGTACTGGCGCCTGAGGATTGGGCGGTGTGGCTGGGCGAAGACGCCGCATCGCCCGAGCGCGTCAAGGCCTGCCTCAAAACGGTGGAGGGCGAACGCTGGACCATGACGCCGGAACAGCGCGCCGCGCGCCCACGCCGCCGTCCCACGGTTTCCGATCCGGGCGGGTTGTTTTAGATCAATCTTCATGCCGGGCGGCACACGCCGCATGTCATCCCCGGCCGAGCGAAGCGAGGGGAAGGGGATCCAGGTGGGCGGATCAGGCGCGGTCGATATCGTGGGATGTTTTAGCGCTGGTCAATTTCTAAAACTGCTGGAGTGGGCGTACGAATTTTTCGTACACTCTTCCTCTGCTCTGTCTGCCTCTGCCTCTTCTTTCTGTGCTAGCATCCTGCCCCGAAAGTTTAAATCGGCGGGAGCACATTGATCCGGCGCGGCACTCCAATCGCATTGTCGATGGTGCCGCTTGCATGCGCGCCGGCGCGGCCACCTGAAGGCGGAGAGCATCCATGAGCTTGCGCCTTGTCGCCATCCTCGCCGCCCTGATCGCGGGCCTGGCCGCCCTGTTCGTGCTGAAGCTGATCGGGCTGGTGATCAAATTCGCTTTTGCGCTCGCGCTCCTGGTGGCGCTGGCCGCCTTTGTCGCCTTCGAGGCGATCGCGCGCAAAGTCCGCCAGCCGCGCTGAAAGCAACGCAAGGACGCACGCTTTTCTCTGACAACCCCATTCATGCTGGGTTCAGCCGGGCGCGCCCAGGCTTTGACCCGTGTAAAGCCATGAGGTCGTGCCATGCGTGACTTCTTCTTCCATCTGCAGACCCCCGGCGGCATCGAGCCCGCCCGCCTCGCGATCCGCTGCGAAGGGCCCGAGATCGCCTTTATGGAAGCCTGCCGCGTCATTCCCGAACTCGCCGCCGAGATGCTGCGCGCGGGCGACGATCCCATGGCCTGCCAGTTCGTCATCCACAATTCCAAGGGCGAGGAGATGTTCACCGTGCCCTTTTCCGAATTGATCCGCCCGGCGCCCGCCCGCACGCGGCATTGAAACCCCAAGCCATATGCCTCCCCCGCCTCGCGGCGCGGCATGTGGCTTGCGCCGAAAGCGGGAACGGGGCCACACTCCCTTCGTCACATGCGGGAGAATGCGCCGATGAGAAAAATTGCGATCCTGGCCGCCTTCGCGGCGCTTGTCGCGCTTCCCGCGCAGGCGCAGAACGCACGCCCCAACGCGCTGGTGGAACTGCCGCCCAAGAATGGCGCCCATCTCACCGTCACCACGCCCGGCTGGCCCGATGGCGGCGACATTCCCTTCGAGAATACCGCCTATCGCGGCAATGTCTTTCCCGGCCTTGCCTGGACGGCGGGACCGCGCGGCACCCAGACCTATGCCGTGATCATGCAGGACACCGACGCGATCCGGAACGGCGAGCCGATCCTGCATTGGACGCTCTACAATGTGCCCGCGTCCGTGACCAAGCTCGATCCCGGCATGGCGCCGGGGGCAAAGCCGGAAGGCTCCGCCTACGGACCCAATGTGCGCGGCCAGGAACAGCCCTATGCCGGCCCGCGTACCCCGCCCGGCCCCAAGCATCGTTATCATCTGCAGGTCTTCGCGCTCGACACCAAGCTCGCCGCCGATCCGGCGATGAATTTCGACGCGCTGATCACCGCGATGCGCGGGCACGTCCTGGCGTCGGGCGAGGTTGTCGGGTTGGGCCGCGCGCCGTAAACACGCGCGCATGAGCAAGACATGGTTCGTCACCGGCGCCGCCCGGGGCCTGGGGCTTGAGATCGCCAGGGCCGTGCGCGCCGCCGGGCATAACATCGTCGCCACCGGGCGCGACGTCGCCGCGCTGGAGGCGGCGCTGGGACCGGGCGACGCCAGGCTGCTGCATCTTCCGCTCGACGTCCGCGATGCCACAGAGGCGCAGGCGGCGGCACGGGCTGCCGAACAACGCTTCGGCGCCGTCGATGTCCTGGTCAACAATGCCGGCTATGGCCTTTTCGGCTATTTCGAGGAAACCACCCCGGCGGACGCTGAGGCCCAGTTCGCCGTCAATCTGTTCGGCATGATGCATGTCTGCCGCGCGGTCCTGCCGGGCATGCGGGCGGCGGGGCGCGGTCTGATCTTCAACATCTCGTCCATCGCGGGCTTTCGCGGCATCCCCGGCGGATCGCTGCTGTGCGCCAGCAAGCATGCGGTGGAAGGTTTTTCGGAATCGCTGGCCCGCGAAGTCGAGCCCTTCGACGTCACCGTGACCCTCATCGAGCCCGGCATCTTCCGCACGGATTTCCTGTCGCCGCAATCGATGCGCTTCGCCTCCGGCGCGGCGGGGGATTATGCGCAAGCCTCCCGGGACCTGCGCCAATCTTACCAGGCGCGCGACGGCAAGCAGCCCGGCGATCCCGCCAAGCTGGCCGCCGCGCTGCTGACATTGGCGGAGGCGGAAAAGCCGCCGGCCCGCTTCCTGGCCGGCTCCGACGCGGTGCAATTGATGGAGGCCCGCATCGCGAGCCTTGAGGCCGAGCTGGAGGCATGGCGCGTCTTGTCGCAGAGCATGAACGCCGATTGACGCTGCCGGCAAATAGGACCTGTGGCTGTCGGGGCCTGCGCCGCCCTGGCACAGCAAAAGCAGTACCCTCCCCCAACCCGAGGGGCTATAATGCCGAAATTAGGAGTGCGGCCATGCCGGAGCGGCCCAGCGTAATCGAACGTGCCTTTCAGATCGCCAAAAGCGGCGGAGTGGCGAACATACCGGAACTGCGCGACCGGCTGACGGCGGAGGGCTATGCCGGCCATGCCGCCATTCTCGCCCGGCGCGCGCTGTCCAACCAGCTGACGCGGATGATCGCCGAAGCGCGCATGGCGAGCCGCGCCCGCTCCTGAAGGGCGCCTTCAGTCGAAGGAAATCCCCCGCACCCGCAACTCGCGCAAGAGCCGCTCGAACTGGCGGGCATGGACCTGCCACAGATCCTGGCGCGAGCCGATGCCGAGCGGATTGTCCGCCGCCAGGATGATGCCGTCTTCCCGCTCGATCAGGATCTTGTTCTCGATCAGGGCGTTGAGCCGGCGGCGGACGGTTTCGGCGGGCATCGACAAGGTGCGCGCGATGGCGCCCCGGCTGATGCCGCGGCGCATCTCGTCGGGCTCGATATGGCCGGCATTGCGCCTGGTCGCTTCCGGACTGGAATCGATATGGGAAAGGTTGGCGGTTCCGATCGCCAGCGCCAGCATGTGATCGATGGGATCGAGCGGCGTCGCCTTCAGTCCCTCGCCCAGGATGGTGAGCATGAAGCGCCAGGTCTGGCGCGCGATGATCTTGGCGCGCTCGGCTTCGGTCAGCGGCACGCTCTGCCAGGTTTCGTCCCCCTTGTCGGGGATTTCGGGCGTCGGCACGCCGTCTTCGGAGTTGGGGCCCGCCGTCATGACGCGGCCTGCGAACAGGTGCGGCCGATAAGCTCGGGCGGCGCGAGATGATTCAAGCCGATGTTGCAGCCGGTCTTCGTCCGCGTGTCGCTCCAATCCACGAAGCCCAATACCGGAATCTCCCGCGCCTCCTTGCGCGCGGCGAGCGGCAGCAACAGCTTCTCGCACATCGCGACGCCGACGCCGGGGATATCGTGGGTGAAGCACCAGCGGTTGAAGGCGATGGCGCCGCGCGCGACCTCGGAAAAAACCTTCAGCCGCTCGGCGCGGCCCTTGGCCGGGGTCCTGGCGATCCAGTCCGCGCCGCTCAGTTCGACCTTCAAGGCGGCGCGGAAATCCGTGCCGCTCAGTCCCACTCTCACGGAAACATCGGGAACCACTTCGAAGATGATGATACCGGGAAGAAGCGGCTTGATGCGAGCGGGATCGATGCTGTCGCGCTGGGGAAGCGCCGTGCTGCGACAGAGCGAAAGCCAATAATCGGCGAGGTGCTGACAGCGTTCCGAGAAATCTACTTGGGCCAATATGCGGCGCAGATCGTGTTTTTCTAACGGCACATGGACACTATTTTGTGCTACCATCCATTAGTTGAACAGAAACGCGGAACTGTCACGCGCTTGGACCCCCAGTGTGGGTGTCGGTGATGGGGCGCGGCGATGTGCGAGCCGGGTTGTGCCGATGTCGTGACAATCGGCCAGCCCTCGGAAAGCTGCGTATTTACGTGCTTGCGGCGGTTTCCATGAAGGCCAGGCCGCTGCGGCTGAGATAGCGCTCGCGGTGGCGCAGTGCGTGAAATGGCCGCTCCGGCAGCGCGAACTTGACCAGTTGCAGCGCGCCGAATTTCACGCCCGCTTCCGCCACGAGTTCCGACAAGGCCGAGACGCCCGCGCCGTCGCGCACCGCGATCCGGACCGCTTCGTTCGACGGCAGTTCCAGACTCACTTTCAGCTTGGCGACGTCGATGCCTTTTTCCGCCAGCGCCGCTTCGAAGGCGGAGCGCGTGCCCGATCCCGGCTCGCGCAGCACCCAATTCTCCTTCGCTATGTCCGCCGCGCGCGGCGGCTTCCTGGTCCAGGCATGGCCGGGCGGCGCGACGATCACCAGGCGGTCGCGGCCGACCAGGGTCTGTTCCAGCATCGCATTCTCAACCGCGCCTTCCACCAGCCCGATCTCGACGCGCCCCTCGGCCACCGCTTCGGCCACCTCGGCGGTGTTGCCGGCCAGCGCCTTCACCGCAACCTGGGGATGGCGGGCCCGGAACGCCACCAGGCGCGAGGGCAGCCAATAGCTGGCGATGGTCTGGCTCGCCATCACCGTGAGGATGCCGCGCTTCATGCCGGCGAGATCGGACAGCGCGCGCTGGGCGGCGTCGGCCTGGGCCACCACGGCGCGCGCCTCGGCCAGGAACTGGCGGCCCTCCGCGCTCAACACGATGCGCCGGCCGACGCGATGAAACAATGTCACGCCGGATTGCTCTTCCAGGCCGGCGATGGCGGCGGATACCGCCGACTGGGTGCGGCCCAGCGCGGCGGCGGCACGGGTGACATGCTCGCGCTCGGCGACGGCCACGAAGAGACGCAATTGCTCCAGCGTCATCGCTTCAACCTTAGGCGAAGAGCTTGACCAGGGCGAGGCTGAAAAGCGCGACGAAGCCCCAGGCGCAGGCGGCCAGCCCCAACGGCTTCAGGCCTTCGCGTTTCAATTTGGCAAAGTCCGTCTCCAGCCCCATCGCCGCCAGCGCCATCGACAGGAGGAAATTGGTCAGGCTGACGATCTGCGCCTTTTCCGCCGGGGCTATGGTTAGGGCGCTGTTCAGCAGCATCACCGCGATGAAGCCCAGCACGAACCAGGGCATGGGCGGGGCGGCCCTTCTCGCGTCCATGCCCGCATGGGCCTTGCGCGCCGCGATCATGCCGAGCCCGATCACCAGCGGCGCCAGCATCATCACCCGCGTCAGCTTGGCGACGGTGCCGAACTGGCCCGCCGCCGGACCATCCTGAAAGGAGGCCGCCACCACCTGCGCGATCTCGTGGATCGAGGCGCCGCTCCACAGGCCGAAGGCGCGGGGCGACAGATGCAGAAGGCCCGGCAGCAGCGGATAGAGCAGCATGGCGGCGGAACCGAACACGGTGACGCAGGCGACCGCATAGGCGACATCGGCGTCGCTGCCTTCGGTCACGGTGTTGGTGGCGATCACCGCGGAGGCGCCGCATACCGAAGTGCCCGCGCCGATCAGTTCGGCCAGCTTGGGATCGACGCCCAGAACCCGTCCCATCGCCTTGGTGAAGACGAAGGTGGCGAACAGGGTGGCGAGAATGATGGCGACGCCGGCCGCGCCCACCGCCACCACCTGCGACAGCGCCAGTTGGAAGCCCAGAAGGATGATGCCCAGCCTGAGGATGCGCTTCAGGCTGAAGACCACTCCGGCGCGGCAGGCGGCGGGCGTGCCCACCAGATTGTGAAACAGCATGCCCAGCACGGTGGCCAGGATCATGGGGCTGAACATCGCCACGCCCGGAACCTGGCGCAGCGCGAAGGCGCCAAGCGCGATGGCCCCGGTCAAGGTCAGCCCCGGCAGGGCGGCGATGACGGCGTCGGCAGCGGCGGCGGCCGGGCGGACGGGAACGCGGATATCGGTGGGGTCGGACATGCCCCGCAATTCCACACCGAAGAAACTGATAAATCCAATGGATTATATTGCTACTAACAATCTATTTCACAGATTGATCGCTGTGCTTGCCCGCCCGCGCGGCGCGCCAGGACACCGCCTTGCTCCTGAGGGCCCGCATGTTAGAACGCCCCGCCCATGGAAAACCCCGCCGCAAGCCTGGAAAGCCGCAAAACCGCCGCCCGCGCCTGGTTCGAGGACCTGGCGCTCAGGATCATCGCGGCGTTCGAGGCGCTGGAGGCCGAAGCCGATCCCGCACTTTATAAGGGCGAGGCGGGACGCTTCGTCCGCACCCCCTGGCGCCGCGCGCTTTCCGCCGACGGCCAGGACCAGGGCGGCGGCGTGATGGGACTGATGCGCGGCCGGCTGTTCGAGAAAGTGGGGGTGCATGTCTCCACCGTGCATGGCGCCTTCCCGCCCGACTTCGCCAGGCAGGTGAAGGGCGCGGGCGAGGATCCCCGCTTCTGGGCCAGCGGCATCAGCCTGATCGCCCACATGGCCAATCCGCACATTCCCGCCGTGCACATGAACAGCCGCATGATCGTGACCACCGAGAGCTGGTTCGGCGGCGGCGCCGATCTCAATCCCACCCTGGATGCGCAGCGCGACCAGGCCCATGCCGACGCGCGCGATTTCCATGCCCGCATGAAGGCCGCCTGCGACAGCGCCGATGCCGGCTGGCATGCGAAATACAAGAAATGGGCGGACGAGTATTTCTTCCTGCCCCACCGGAACGAGCATCGCGGCGTCGGCGGCATTTTCTACGACCATCACGACTCGGGCGACTGGGACAAGGATTTCGCTTTCACGCGCGAGGTCGGCCTCGCCTTCCTCGACATCTATCCCAGGATCGTGCGCCGGCATTGGACCGAGCGGTGGAGCCAGGCGGACCGCGCCGAGCAGGCGAAATGGCGCGGCCGTTATGTCGAGTTCAATCTGCTCTACGACCGCGGCACCACCTTCGGCCTGAAGACCGGCGGCAATGTCGAAAGCATCCTGTCGTCGATGCCGCCGATCGCGGAGTGGCGCTGATGCGCAAGCTGGGCTCGCGGGGCTCGCCGGCTTTGTCGAAACTCGGCTCGCGGGGCTCGCCGCTGGCGATGACCCAGGCGCATCATGTCGCCCGGCTGCTGGCGCGCGCCACCGGCGCGGCCGAGCTTGCCATCGACAGTTTCGTCACCAGCGGCGACCGCATCGCCGACCGCCGCCTGCAGGATGCCGGCGGCAAGGGCCTTTTCACCAAGGAACTGGACGAGGCCCTGCTCGACGGGCGTATCGACGCCGCCATTCATTCCCTGAAGGATCTTCCCACCGTGATGCCCGAGGGCATCGTCCTGGCCGCGATCCCCGCGCGCGAGGACCCGCGCGATGCTTTCATCTCGCGCAAGGCGAAGACCCTGGCCCAGTTGCCGCAAGGCGCGGTGGTCGGCACCGCCAGCCTGCGCCGCCAGGCCCAGGCGCTTCACCTGCGCCCCGACCTCAAGATCGTCACCTTGCGCGGCAGCATCCAGACGCGGCTGAAGCGGATGGAAGAAGGGGTGATGGACGCGACCTTCCTGGCGCTGGCGGGCCTTTCGCGCATGAACCTCACCGGCCACATCACCAGCCTCACCGACCTCGAGGACATGCCGCCCGCGCCGGGCCAGGGGGCGCTCGCCGTCACCTGCCGCGCCGATGACGCCGCGATGCGCGAAAAGCTGGCGAAGATCACGGTGCGGGAATTCGAGACCGCGGTGGCGGCGGAGCGCGGCTTTTTGCATGCGCTGGACGGCTCCTGCCGGACGCCGATCGGCGCCCTGGCGCGCCTCAATGGCGGCATGCTGCATTTCCTGGGCGAGATTCTCACGCCCGACGGCACGGAGCGCTGGCGGCGCGAGGACAGGCTGGCGCTCGGCGGCGATCCCATCGGCGATGCCGCCGCATTCGGCCGGCGCATCGGCGCGCAGGTCCGCGCCGAAGCGGGCGAAGCCTTCATTCAAAGCCTGGACAAACGCGGATGGTGAAGAAGCTGCTTTCGGTTCTGGGCGGCGAAGCGGTATCGCCGCCCCCTGTCTGGCTGATGCGCCAGGCCGGGCGCTATCTGCCCGAATATCGCGCCCTGCGCGCGAACGCCAAGGACTTCGTCGCCTTCTGCCTCAATCCCGAGCAGGCGACGGAGGTGACATTGCAGCCGGTGCGCCGCTTCGGGCTCGATGCCGCGATCTTGTTCGCCGACATTCTCCTGGTGCCGCACGCGCTGGGGCAGAAACTGTGGTTCGCCGAAGGCGAAGGCCCGCGCCTGGAACCGGTGCGCGCGCGCGCCGCGATTTCCGGGCTGCATTATGACAGCGCAAGGCTCGAACCGGTGATGCAGACCATCAGGAACGTGCGCGCCGCCATGGCCGCCGACGCCAGGATGGCCGACGCCACGCTGATCGGTTTCGCCGGCGCGCCCTGGACGGTGGCGAGCTACATGATCGAAGGCAAGGGCGGCACCGATCACGAAACCATCCGCGCCCTGGCCTGGAAGGAGCCGGAGAGTTTCGCCCTTCTGATGGATATTCTGGTGGACGCCACCAGCCGCTACCTGATCGCGCAAGGCGATGCTGGCGCCGAGGCGCTGCAATTGTTCGAAAGCTGGGCCGGCACGGTGCCGGCCGGATTGTTCGAGGTCGCGGTGCTCAAGCCCACCGCGCGCATCGTGGCGAATGTGAAGGCAGCCCATCCCGGCCTTCCCGTCATCGGCTTTCCCCGCGCCGCCGGCTCCTGGCTCGCGCGCTATGCGGCGGAAACCGGTATCGACGGCGTGGGCGTCGACCAGATGACCGACATCGGCGCGATCATGCTCGACAATCCCAAAATCGCGCTGCAGGGCAATCTCGATCCGGTGCTGCTGCTTGCGGGCGGCGACGCCATGCGCGGCGAAGCGGCGCGGATCGTGGAAAGCATGAGAGGCAGGCCGTTCATCTTCAATCTCGGCCATGGCGTGATGCAACCGACGCCGCCCGAGCATGTCGCCGACCTGATCGCCGCCATCCGAACGACTTGACGGTCGTCAGCCGGCTTTGAAAGCAGCTTGCACCGACCTATTTGCGGGCTAAAGTGACCCCCGGGAGGGGTAACTTCGGTGCACGGCAAAATTGCACATGGCGTTGCGGCATTGACCGCGCTTCTATCCGCAAGCGGATGGCATCCTGTGTCTGCTGCCGAGTCCGTTCCGCAAATCCTCGTCGGCGAATCTAAACTTCAGATTCACAACGCCTTCTGGCTGGACGACAGGACTTTGGTGTTCGGCGGGGCGGAGGATGATTTGCCGGATAACGCTGAAATTACGGACTCCCTGGCTCCGGGTAATGTGCAGTTTCCGGAAAACAAAGCGCATCTCTATACATGGGTGATGGGGGAGCAGCCCCGAGTCTACCGGCCTGAAGCCTGGCCGGCACCCGGCTCGCAATTTTTCAGCAATTACTTTTGTGCCGCCGACGGCGTCCTCACCTATTCCCAGGAGCCGTTCATCGGCAAAGGTTCCGGGCGCTGGCGAGTGGTTTCTGGGCCGCTGGGCGCGGAAGCGCCTGCCGGTGTGATGGAGCATCATAGTGAATTGGGCTGGTCGCTCATAAATTTGTCCACCAATGGAGTCGGCAAGCGCTGCGACCAATACAACGCGCCCTGGATCGCTGAAAGGTCGCATCCCTGGTCGATCTCTTACGACCGGAAAATTATCCTGGACCGCGGCAAGAGGGAGTTCGAGCCGTGGAAGTATGCGCCGGTCAACCCGAATCCGGAGCGGCCCTTCAAGCTCGTAAGTCTGCCGGATCGAAAAGAGACGCCAGTCATCGGCGTGGACCCGCATTGGGTGACTTGCGTGCAGACCCCGTCCTGGGAGCGGACATTCGTCGCCTGGGCCTGCCCGATCGGCAGTGGCGCGGAAGCCGTGAAACAATTTCCCATCTGGAAAATTCACCCCGACGGACATGCAACGCGAACCGACTTCACGCCGGGACAGCTTGGAACGCTTTATCTCATTCCTTTCCGGGATGGGTATGATTTCATCGCATACGGAACACATGAGCGCGGCTATTCCGACGCCGGTCTTTACACCATTCTCAAGGGAAAGCCGGAACGGCTTCTCGCGGGACGTTTCAAATCGCTGGCGCTGTCTCCCAATGGTTGCCTGGACGCATTGTCCGATGAAAATAATTTCGAATTCGACGGCACGCGGAAGCATGTGATCATCTTGGATCTCTGCGCCGCGGCTAACCCCAAGGCCGTTCCGGCGATATTGGCGGAGATGAAGCCCAGACCAGCCGACCCCGAATTGCCGGAACGTATTGATTTGGCCCTACGCTATATTTCCGCGAGCGATGAAGGGCCGGGCATGTCCCGTCTGACCAACAGAATGTCCGAAGTCGTTATGCCGGGCGGAAAAAATGGGGCGGACATCATCGTAGAAATCGACAGGAAAATGGCCACCGTCGTAGCTAAAGTCCTTTCCAAGGATGACCTGCTCTATCTGGTTGCATTCTATGAGAGCGCGCCGTATCGCGCATTCAGGAAGTACATTTGGGCATCCACTGCCAAGATTCTTGCAGATACCCTTCACAAACAAGGGCCGGAGGTGCCGGCGCCCTCCGCAATTTCCGCTGAAGACCAAGCGGTGGTCGATGCCTTCGAGAAAGCACCGCGAACCATCGCGATCAACGCCAAGCTTAAGCGCGTTCAGAACAAGTTGATGGATTTGTCCTTCGAAGGCAGTGCCGCGATTTCTCGGCGACAGCAGGACCTGCAGTGCTCGCTTCCGGGCGCGAATTGCACCCCGCCGACACCTGCTCCATAAGAAAATCCGCCGGGCGTGAGACATGCCCGGCGGATTGTCCGAACGACTTCTCTAGCTTTAGCGATTGTAGCGATGGCCGCAGCGCTCGCGATAGCCGCGCTGGCCGCCATGGTCGCGCCAGAACGGATCGCCAAGATCCAGACTGCACGGATCGGTGGCGGCACCCACCACCGCGCCACCCACCGCGCCGATAGCGGCGCCCGCGCCGGCGCTGCCGGTCACCGAACCCACCAAGGCGCCGGCACCGGCACCCAGAAGCGCGCCGCTGGCCGCGCGATCGCCCTGGTTCGTGCCGCAACCCGCCAGAAGCAGGACAGCGGCGGCACCAGCGATAAGGACATGCGTGCGCATGAAACACTCCCGTTGGACTTCGCCTCGGTAACGCGTCCCTCCACCACCGGTTCCCCGATGGGCGCGACTAAGGCGGCTTCGCCTTTCCGCCGCCACAATCCTTTCCGAATCCCGCGCGGGAGGAACCGCTCGCTGTCCCCTTTCGTTATCAGGGCGCACTGCATGGGAGCGCGAGATGATCGTGGAGACCAGGTCCGGCGGGGCCGGCAATGTGCTTTTGTCTTTCATTCTCGGCGGCGTCTTGGTCGCGGTCGCGATCATAGGCTTCTTCCTGTGGGACAATTACAAAAGTGGCGGCGCCCCGCCCGACCGCGGCATTCAGATCACGGTCAAAAAGTAAGGCCCTTTGGGCCCCTTGATTCTTCCATCCCGCGTCAATCGGGCACTGTCCAGCCGGTCATGATTGGGACATGATCGCGCTCCACCCTTAACCCACACTCTGGGAGGGGTGAGTATTTGGTGACAGGAGCCTCAATCCATGAAGTCTAGAATTGCCATTCTCTCGGCGGCCTTGGCCGTATCGGCCACCATCGGCGGCGTGGCGTGGGCACAGGGCGCGGCCACTGTGCTTGACGGTGCCTATACCGAAGCCCAGGCCCAGACGGGCCAGGATCAATTCTCCGCCCATTGCGCCGCCTGCCACGGCTCCGGCCTAACCGGCAATGGCGAAGCCCCTGCCTTGGTCGGCGGTGAGTTCATCTCCAACTGGGCCGGCCTCACCTTGGGCGATCTTTTCGAGCGCATCCGCACCACCATGCCCCAGGACAATCCCGGCAAGCTCAGCCGCGATCAATATGCCCAGATCCTGGCTTTCATCCTGAAGTCCAACGGCTATCCCGCCGGGCAGAAGGCGATGGACACGCGCACGCCATTTCTGAACGCGATCGGCTTCGTGCCGCCGCCGCATCATTGAGCGCGATCCGGAAAAGTGGAAACCGTTGCCTACGCGCCCTTCGCTGCGCTTGGACCTAGGCAACTCCGAAAGATCGCGCGGCCACCAAAAGAGCGCGACCATAAAAGGGCGTGACCGCTTTTTGAAAAAGCGATCACGCCTTGCGCGTCTTCAGTCGTCCGCGTCGGCATCCTGAAAAATCTGTTCCACCCAGAACCAGGCGCCGCCCATGGCGGCGACATGGACGCGGTGGCCCGGCCCGATCGGCTTCTGGATGGAATTGAAATGCGGCCGCCCTTGCGCCCGCACGCGCCACGCCGGGCTGCGCGCCTCCGGCGGGCGCATGATCTCGCCGCTTTCGTCATAGACCAGGGTTTCGGTCACGTAATCGCCGCTCACATAGCTGGCGGG
>JAFKFF010000250.1 GCA_017307315.1 Alphaproteobacteria bacterium | reverse complement strand
ACTGGAATGTTGTGCGCTCACATGGCGAAAATTGGGAAACTCCATTTCGTGCTAAGATGGAGAAAGCATTCAGCACCTTAGATTTGATGTTCCTCATGGGAACCATTCATCGATTCCCAGATCAATGGTTGATTATCAGCCTAATCTACCCGCCTAAGCAGCTGCCAGCAGCGCCGGATCAACTATCTCTGTTGTAGGCGTCAAATGAATTACGCGAACGCCGCCCACGTCAGCTACCGCCCGCGCCACCAGACTACGATGGCAGACGTTGAAATCGGTCTCAAAACACACAAGGCAAGCCCTAGTTTTCTTTGAAAAGATAGCCAGCTCGGAAACGAATGTACGCTGAGTGGCGATGTAATCAACAAACGCCCTCTCATACCGTTTCCAGTCGCGGTCAATCTTATATTGATTGCGGATTGGCTTGGGGCAGCCGAAGGCCCGCACATGACTGTACGCAATTCCAGCTGCATTGAGAGCGGAAGAAAAGGCGTTCTTAGAAAAACCTTTTTTGCGCGACAAAGGAAGCTCGCGCACGTCGATGACGATTTTCACCTCCGCCTTTTTTAGGCGAACGATAAAATCGTCAATCGATTGTCCTTCATAGCCGAAGGTGAACAGTGCCATTTCCCGAACCAGATTGAACTTTCGTAGAATCACACGATTGCATAGGAAAAGTGAAGCTCTTCTTGAGGCGGCGGCCGCCTCAATTCGTCGCTCTTCGTCCCCGATGTTAGGACCGACGGTCCCACTTCGTGACACCGCGCCCTGGATATGTAGCCAAACGATTCCACTCCCCTCCTGCCGGAACCCTCTGAGGCCCCATGCGTTTTAGCCGTCTAGGGCCAACATCAGAGCTTCATGAAAATCCTCACACGTGCCGCCGCACTCCTCTTCCTGGCGGGTGCCGCGACCGGCGCCGCCGCGCAGACCGACGCACAGGATGCCGCCGCCGAGGCGGCGGATGAAGGCGGCATCCAGGGCTATGTCTCGCTGGGCGCCGGGCTGATGCCCGACTATGAAGGCGCCAGCAAATACATCGTCGTGCCCTATGCCGACGGCCAGGCCAATCTCGGCAAATACTTCCTGCGCTTCGACGGCGGCGCGCTGCAACTCAACCTGATCGACAGCGACACCTGGCATGCCGGGCCACTGATCGGCTATCGCATGGGGCGCGGCGACGTTTACAGCGGCGCGGTCGCCCGCATGGCCCATATCCGCTATTCCATGACCGAAGGCGGTTTCGTGGAGTGGGAGCATCTGGCGGAGGATCCCCGCTCGGGCGAGCGCATCACCCTGGCGGTGGCGGAAGGCAACATCAACCGCGACACCGGGCTCGACATCACCTTGCGCGGCACGATCCACCGCCCGCTCGACTTCATCAATCCCGGCTTCATTCTTTCGCTCAGCGCCGACACCGCCTTCGGCGACGGCAAATACATGGACACCTATTTCGGCGTGAACGGGCCCGACGCGCTGACCAGCGGCTTTCCCCAATTCCGCGGCGAAGCGGGTATCCGCAAGGCCGGCGTCTCGATCTCGGTCGATCAGTTCCTGTCGGAAAAATGGAGCGTCGGCCTGCGCCTGAATTACGAACGCCTGTTCGGCGGCGCCGCCGACAGCCCCGTCACCGCCATCGCCGGATCGCCCGACCAGATGTTCGGCGGCGTGGTGGTGGGTTACGTGCTCTAGAAAATGCGAGCCGGGAACCGGTCTTGCCGGAAATGACGCAAAATTCATCGCCTGAAACCGCAAGAGCCGCCGGAAACGGCGCGCGAAAGTGCGTTCCCGCACAGAACCTTATCGCGCCCGCACGGTTATCCCATGGGACGATCTTTCAGCACAGGAGACAGGCATGAGCGTCAAAGGCCATATCAAGGAAGCCGCCGGTTACGCGAAGGAAGAAATGCACGAGCACGGCAAGACGCCCGAAAGCCAGCGCAAGGCCGAGGAAGGCCGCGAATTGCGTAACGAAGGCCGCATCGAAGACGGCAAGGCGCCGAAGGTGAGCAAGCCCGGCACCGACCATCCCGAATAACACGGCCGCAAAACGCCACGATTGCCACATGGCCCGCGTTCACCGCGCGGGCCATCGGCTTTTGCGCTCGCTTGCGATAGGACGCGCCTATCGCGCCTTGACCGCGATGCCCATCACTTCGAAATGCGCGTTGCCCAGAAGGCTTCCCGCCCCGATGAAGGCGCGCGCCGGCAGCGGCCCCTTGAAGAAGGTGCGATAGGCCTCGTTGAAGGCGGCATAATCCTTGAGGTCGGAGGCGAACACCTGCAGCCAGGTGATGTCGTCCATGGTGTAGCCCGCCGCCTCGACCGTCCGCTTGATGTTGTTCATCACCACCTTGGCGCCGATGCTGGCGTTTGCCGGCTTTCTGGCCGGTGGCGGGATCGCCGCCGTCGGTGGTGCCCGAAATATAAAGTGTGCCGTTCGCCTCCACCGCGGCGGAGAAGGCGGGATTGGTTCCGCTGGCCGGCGAGCCGGCCGAAGGGAAATGCTTGGCCGGGGCGGCGGATGCGGCCACCGGCACAAGGCAAAGCGCGGCGGCGGCGAAGGTAAACAATGTGTGGGCAGGTTTCATTGGCGGTCTCCCGTGAAAAGTTTCAGTTGGAATGCGGCACGTTCAGCGACACCAGCATCTTTTGCAGCGCCGGATTGATCAGGGCATAGCCGCGGGCATTGAAATGCTCGCCATCCTCGAACAGGTCGCCCTGCACCTTGCCCTTGGCGTCCAGCACCGGCGCGTCCATGTCGAAATATTTGAACAGGGGATCGGTCTTGGTCTTCGCCTTGGCCAGATCGTTGTAGCGGTCGATCTGCGCCGGCTCGCCGGGATTGGCGAAAGCCGCGTTGGGCGCATGCTTCATGCTGAGGAAAACGAACGGCACCTTGGGGAAATCGGCGCGCACCCTGGCATAGACCGCCATGGTCTTGGCGAAGGCCTCGTCGCCGCTCAGCCCGCCCACCACGTCATTGTCGCAATAGAACAGGATGGCGGAGGGATGATATTTCCCGATCACGTCCTTGTAGTAATACAGCACATCGCCGATCACGCTGCCGCCGAAGCCGCGATTGATCACACTGAAGCCGGGGAAAGCCTCGGCGGTGTTCCACTTCATGATGGTGGAACTGCCCACGAACAGGGCCGGGTCTTTCGGCAGCGCGTTCTTGGCGTCGAAGGTCTTGAACAGCTCGATGTCCTTGCGATAGCGCTCCGGGTCCGGCGAGACGTAGGGGCGCGGGAAAGCCGCCTGCCCCTTGCGGTAGAGCGCCATCAGGTCGGCGTATTTCTCCGGGTTCTTGGTGTAATCCAGCCAATGGGTGCGCCAGAAGGCGCCGGTGGTCTTGTAGAAACCCGCCACCTTGTCCTTGTCGGTGCTGCCATTGGCGCTCGCCTGGGTCAGGAAATCGTGAAACGCCTGCCGGTCGACCGCCTCGTCGGCCTGCGCCACGCCGGCCAGCAGCAGAAACGGCACCAGGGCCATGCCCGCAAATCTACGCATCGTTGCTCTCCCCCTTTTAATGCTCCTCATGCTGAGCTTGTCGAAGCATGAGGAGCAGGCTGCGGCGGCTACTTTATCGTCACCTTCTGCACGTCGAACATCGACGCCGAGCCGATATAGACCACGTTCGGATTGCGGCAATCCAGCGAATGGATCAGGTCGCCCGTATCCGCCGCGCCGTGGTCCTGGCCCGTCACCGCCATGCCCGCCCAGGGCGCGCCGATGCCGGTGATGGTGCGCTGATAGTTCAGATTGTTGTCATAGACCTGGATGCGGAAATTGCCCCGGTCGCCGACATAGACATTGTTCTTGGCGTCCACCGCGATGGTGTGCGGGGTGTTGAACTGATCCTGGCCGCTGCCGAAAGTGCCCAGCATCTTCAGCCAATGGCCGTCGGGCGAAATCTTCACCACCCGCGAATTGCCATAGCCGTCGGGCACGAACATGTTGCCTTCGCTGTCGAAGCCGATATCGGTCTCGCGGTCGAACTCGCCCTTGCGGCCCACCGGGCGGCGGTTCTGCACCTGCGTGGGGTGGGCGTATTTCAGGACTTCCAGATTGGCTTCCAGATAGTCGATGGCTTCGGGCGTCCTGCCCAGCCAGAAATTCTGCTGCCCCTCGGGATCGTAGCGCACGATCATGCCCGAGCCTTCGTCGACCTGATACACATTGTCATGCGCATCGACGCGCACGGCATGGGCGAAGCTGGCGGCGTAATTGTGCGGCCCCCATTCCTTCACATATTTGCCGTTCTGGTCGAATTCCCACAGCATCGCCGCCGCGCCGCCGCGCGCGATGCCCTGCGGGTTGGAGCGCGAATAGACGAACAGATGCCCCTTGGAATTGGTGGCGACGCCCATGGTCTGGCCCATGGTGTAGCCGGGAATGGACAGGTGCATATAGTCGTCGCTGACCGTCAGTTGCGGATAGGTCTTGTCCAGCTCGGCCTGTTTGGCCCGCATCTCGGCGGGCGTGGGCGCCGCGGGCGCGGGCATCTGCGCCTGAACCGCGATGGTGCCGCCAAGCAAAAGCGCCAGCATGGTGGTGGCATGTCTTATTGTCATGAATCGTTTCCCCCTTCAGAGCGCAATCCGAAAATGTGGAGCGGTTTTCGGGAAAATTGCGCGACAAAACAAAGCCCGGAGCATGGTCGCGCTTTCTTGAATTGCGACCATGCCCTGGAAACCGGGCGGATAGTTTCACCAGGGCCAAAGCCCGTCAATGAACGCCGCCCGCGCCCGCCCGCGTTGAGAGACTTTGATACAGTTCAAGCGCATGCCCGGGCCCGGGACGCCGCTCAACCTCTTAAAACAGGCTGCCTCGTCCGAGGATCGGTCAAGGTGACGTTCTCGGCAGCGCCGATCTATCTCCCCGACGGATGTGCGTCCAGTCCGATCCCCATTCTCAGTGCGTCCTCAATCCTCCGGCGCGCTGTCGCGCGTGGCGGTGCAGGTGTCGAGCGCGCGCTTGTAGCCGTCGCGCGCCGTGGTGCGGGCGAGATAGGCTTGCGTTGCCGCGTCCAGCGTAATGCCGCCCGCCCGCTTGGAGAGAAGCAGCGCATAACTCACCGAGATATCGGCGGCGGTAAAGGCCTCGCCCGCCATATAAGGCGCGCGTTCCAGTTGCCGCGTCACCAGCCGCATCCGGCTCTCGAAACCGCGCAGCGCCTGGCCCGCCGTCCAATTGTCGCGCTGGCCGGGCGGCGCGAAATGGCGCGCGCCCAAGACATAATAGGCAGCGGTGGCAAGCCCCGCCTCGCCCAGATGCAGGAATTGCTGATAGAGCGGAAAGGCGGCATCGCCTGGGGCGGGCGCCAGCGCCGTGGGACCATGGCGCGCCATCAGATATTCCATGATCGCAATCGACTCGACCATGGTGACGCCGCCGTCGGTCATCGCGGGAATGAAGCCGCCCGGATTGACCGCCAGGAATTCCGGATCGCTCTCGGCCCCCTTGAACAGATCGACAGGCCGAAGGCGATAGGCCAGACCCATCTCTTCCAGCAGCCAGACGACGCGCAGGCCCCGCCCCTCGCCCCAGACGGTGATCATCCCTTTCGCGCTGCCTGAATTTTTGCGACGTCGATCTTCTTCATCTGCATCATGGCGTCGAAGGCGCGCTTGGCTTCGTCGCCGCCCGCGACAAACGCCTCGGTCAACACGCGCGGGGTGATCTGCCAGGAGACGCCCCATTTGTCCTTGCACCAGCCGCAGGCGCTTTCCTGCCCGCCATTGCCGACGATGGCGTTCCAATAGCGGTCGGTCTCGGCCTGGTCTTCGGTCGAGATCTGGAAGGAGAAGGCCTCGCTCTGCTTGAAGGCGGGCCCGCCATTGAGGCCCAGGCACGGCACGCCGCAGACCGTGAAATCCACCGTCAGCACGTCGCCCTTCTTGCCGGACGGATAGTCGGACGGGGCGCGGTGCACGCCGGTCACTTTGCTGTCGGGAAAAGT
>JAFKFF010000249.1 GCA_017307315.1 Alphaproteobacteria bacterium | reverse complement strand
AGATGGTGACGCCGCGCTCCTGCAGCCAGCGCACATTGGTTTCGCCGCGCAGGAACCACAGCAATTCGTAGATGATGGATTTGAGGTGCAGCTTCTTGGTGGTCACCAGTGGAAACCCCTTGCCCAAGTCGAAGCGCATCTGGTGCCCGAAGATGGAGCGCGTGCCGGTGCCGGTGCGGTCATGCTTTTCCACGCCTTCGCGCAGCACTTTTTCCATCAGATCGAGATATTGGCGCATGGGCGTGGCTTCCGGCGCGATTCTGCCGCGCTCTTCAAAAACTAACCGGCAGCGCTTATATTGGAAAGGCCGGGCAACCGGCTATGGCGATAAACGGCTTCGTAATAAGCGGCCCGGACCCGGGGGCGGTACCCGGCGCCTCCACCATAAGCCCATTCATCGAGAATGGGTTTCTGTGGGGGCGAAACAGGATCGACGGACGTGTAAAGGCTGTCCTTTCGCTCGGTATGGTTCCGCCGTTATCGGGCTAATCGTACAAGTGCCAACGATAACGAAATGGTGCTCGCTGCCTAATTGATTAGGTAAGCGCGGCTCGGGGGGCGCCGGGCAACAGAAGCCCCCCACTCACTCCGCTGCCTTCAATTTCCAGTTCGCGCTGCGCCTGTCATTCCAGGCGATGCCGGCGGCCAGGATGCAGATGCAACCGCCCAGCGCCACGGCGCGGCCGGTCCCCAGATGCTCCGCCGCCCAGCCCAGAATAAGCGAACCCCAGGGCATCATGCCCAGAAAGCCCATGGCATAGATCGCAACCACGCGCCCGCGCATGTCGTCGCGCGCCAGAAGCTGGACAATGGAATTGGTCGAGCCGCCCAGCAGCATCAGGCTGAAAGCCGCGGGGATCAGCAGCACAAGCGACAGCCCGAACCAGCGCGACTGGGAAAAGAGGATGAGGGAAATTCCAAAACCCAAAGCCGCCATCACGGGCGTGACGAAAAGATGGCGATCGGGCACGCGCGCCAGGGCATAGGCGCCCAGAAAAGCTCCCGCGCCCACGCCCGTATAGAGAAAGCCCAGCCCTTCGCTGCCCTGGTGCAGCACGTCGCGGGCGAAAGCCGGCAAAAGGCTGAGATAAGCCGCGCCGAAGGCCGAACAGATCGCGATCAGGATCAAGGACGCGCGAATTTCCCGCTCGTTCCAGACATAGGCGAACCCCTCGGCGATGGCTTTGAGCGGGGCGGAATGCTTGCGCGCCGCGCGGGCGGGAAAATGCATGAAATAAAGGCTCGCGATCACCGCGGCGTAAGAGAACGCATCGATGGAGAAGCAGATGCCCACGCCCACCAGCGCAATCAGGATGCCGCCGATGCTGGGACCGATCACCCGCGCCAAATTGAACATCATCGAGTTGAGCGAGATCGCGTGCCGCAGGTCTTCCCTGCCCACCATCTCCACCGTCATCGCCTGGCGGATCGGCACGTCGAAGGCGTTGATGAAGCCCTGGAACAGGGCCAGCGCGACGATCTGCCAGACCTGAATCAGACCGGTCAGGGTGAGAACGGCCAGCGCCGCCGACTGGAGGCAGGCCAGGGCCTGGGTGATGAAAAGCGACCGGCGATAGTCAAAGCGGTCGGCGATGGCGCCGCCGAACGCGGAAAAGAAAAAGACCGGAACGGAGCCCGCGAAAGAGGTGATGCCCAGCAGCAGCGGCGAATGGGTAAGGCTGTAGACCAGCCAACCCTGGGTGACATTGGTGATCCAGGTCCCCATCAGCGACACCAGCTGTCCGGTAAAGAACAGCCGGTAATTGCGGTGGCGGAAGACCTTCAGGAAGGCCAGCGCGCCGCGGTCTTCCGCCGCCTCGGCGGGCCGCACGTCCGGCGGCGGCGCTTCCACGGGCTGGGGCTGCGGGGTGATTTCCAAATCTTCGGGCAACACCGCCTCAACGGCCCGATCGGGATGGCTGTCGCCTGTCATTTTCGAGGGGCATATACCGGGCTGCGGCGGGGCTCAAGCCGCGTCTGTGCAATGTTGGCATGCTGCCCTTGCCCCGCTTCGCGCGAAACAAGGACGGCATCGCTCCTCACTGAGCGATCCGGACGGAAATATCCCCGCGTTGCGCCAGAATGGCCACTTCTGTCCCCTCGCCGCTACGGCGCAGGCGCAGATCGGCGGATGCGGCCTCCACCCCCAAGCTGCGAATGCGAATTTCTTCCAGAAAGCGGGGCAGGAAAGGATTGTGGAAACGGATCTCGCGCCGGGAATGATCGCAGACAATCCCCAGGCAGGCTTCCAGAAGCGCGAAGGGCGCCGCGCCGGCCCAGGCCTGGGGCTGACAGGCCACCGGATAAAGCGTGGGCGCGATGCCGCGACGGCGCGGAAAGCCACAGAACAGTTCCGGCAGACGCATCAGGTCCATATGCCCCGCCGCGGCGAACAGTCCGCCGAAGATGGATGCGGCGG
>JAFKFF010000248.1:2523-3007 GCA_017307315.1 Alphaproteobacteria bacterium | reverse complement strand
TCAAAGCGTGATGCATATGGGTATGCACCGCGTCGAGGGTGGGGGCGTTGGCGGCGTTGTTGGCATGGGTGCGGGCGTTGGAGATTTCCGCCGGCAGGCTGCCCGCCGCGGCGGCGGCGCTGGCGAGGATGAGGGACGATCCAGCGATGGCGAGAAAGAGAGGTTTCATGACGATCCTCCGAGCAAGGGGGCGCGCGACCTGTCTGGCGCGCGCCCGTTCCAGACAAAGATTACGACCCAGTCAGCGGATCGCGGCCAGGTTGGCGCGCAGCTTGTCGGCTTCCGGTCCGGTGGTGGGGGTGGCGTTCATGTCCTTGTCGGGCTTGATCACCGTGCCGTTGAAGCTGATGCCGGCATAGGCGCCCGATCCCGAGGTCCAGACCACCATGTCGCCGCCATGGGCGGTGGTGGCGCCCTCGGCGCCCGACGACAGGTTGACGCGGGTGATGCCGGCGCCGGCGCCCAGCTCGAAATTGCCGTGCTC
>JAFKFF010000248.1:0-2441 GCA_017307315.1 Alphaproteobacteria bacterium | reverse complement strand
CTTCGGCGCCGAAGATGAAGCCGCCCTTGACCAGCCTGGGCACGATATAGACGCCCTTGGCGTCCCGCAGCATGCGGGCGGCGGTGGCGAAGGCGGGATCGTGGCGCAGATGTTCGACGGTGCGGTTGGCGTCCTGCAGCAACTCGACCTTGTCCGACGCGGCCTGGGCGGGCGCCGCCAAGATCATCAGGCCCAGGGCGGACGCCGCGGCCAGCTTGGGGAAGAGGGTTTTCATGGGACATCCTTGCAAAAGGGACGTCCATGCAAACCGGCCAGCGGCGAAAAAGTTCCAATCAGGCTTGAATCACATGCGGCCGCCGGATCGGCGGGGCGAGATCGCGGGCGCGTTCGGCGAAGCCGCTGGTGAAATCCTGGAAGATCACGCCCAGCTCTTCCGCGTCGACCAGCGCGGTCTGTCCCTTGGGGAAGCGATAGCGCCAGAAGCCGACAATGTGGGAAATCGCGCCCAGCTTCTCGCCCAGATCCAGGAACATGCTGGGCGCCGACAACAGGAAATCGCGGAAGGTCTTGGGCGTGCCGCTGGCGATCAGGCCGGCGAAGGATTCGTCGTAGATCTCCAGCACCTTGGAAATATGATGATTGTTGTCCCGCACCATCTCGATGATGCCGCGCCTGGCGCCGGTCAGATAGGCGCGCTGGGCCTCGCTGATCGCCCCTTGGGGCTGGATGTCGCGCACCGCGCGCAACGTCTCCATCACGTCGGACCAGAAATCCTGCATCATCCATTTGTAATAGAGCAGGCCGCGCCAGCCGAACGCGCCTTCGCGGAAATCGGCGCCGGAAAGATCCAAGGTCATGCGCAAGGGTTCCAGCTTCTCGTTCACCTGGCCCGACAGCATTGCCGTCACCATCCGGTGGGTGGAGCCCCGGTCGTCCTCGCCATTGGCGAGACGGACCAGCCGCGACAATTCCTTGGCGACGAATTCGTGCATGCGCTGCTGGTCGCCGGCCGAGATCGCGAAATAGCAGGGCGCCGCCTCGATCTCGTTGTTGCGCAGATGCTCGCGCAGCAGAAAGGGATCGAGCGAGGGAAGCGCGTTCATGAGATTGAGGACGGCGATATCGCGCTCCAGCTTGCCGTCGCCATAATGGCCGGCCTGGCGCAGGCTTTCCAGAAAGCCGCGCTGGTCGATATAAAGCGAGCGGCCGCCGGCGCGCAGATCTTCGGGATCGACCGGCAGAATGATCTTGGTGCCGGTCGAACGGGTGGCGGCGAAGAGATAGCTTTCGTCGGCCCGGACGCGTTGCTTGAGCACCAGGGCGGTGTTGATCGCAGGCGACAGGAACATCGGCTTGGCGCTATGCTCGGGATCGCCGGCATTGGCGCGCGCGATGTGGCGCAGATTGAGAACGCGGCTGGTGGAAGCCCCGTCCAGGGAGCAAAGAAAGCGGATGACGCGATCGACGGCCAAAATGGGCACCGGAAAAGGCAATATCGGGCCGAGCCTGCGCCGATTTGATGAAGATTGCCTTACGCGGGATGCATGGATGCGCGCCATGGCCCGTCGCCTTGCGCGGCGGAGATAGGGCCGGATGCGCGATATTTCCGCCGGCGAGGAGCGCGGCTGGGCGCTCGCCGCCTATGGTCTCTTCCTCATTGCGCCGGCTTCCAGCGGGATCACCGCCCTGGTCGGCGTCATCCTGGCTTATCTGCGCCGCGACGGCGCGCAGGGCGGCATCTATCACAACCATTATCGCAACCTGATCCTGGTTTTCTGGGTGTGGCTGGGGATCGCGTTCCTCGGCATCGCCGGCGCGATCGCGGGCGGTGCCTCCGTGGCGGTGGCGCTGCTGCAGTCCTGGCCCGGGCCCGGCCTTGTGATTTATCGCGGGCTTCTCGCCCTGGGGCTTCTGGCCCTGGCCGGCGTGCTGGCCCTCATCTGGTATTACTGGCGGCTGGTGAAGGGCCTCGTCCGCGTGATGGACGACAGGCCTTATTGAGCCATGCCCGATCTTCAATTCGATCAGAGCCTGGCGCCGGCCTATGGCGAGGAACAACGGCTCAGCCCTTTCATCGGCCGCCTCCTGGCGCGCAAGCCCAGCCCTTTCACCTTCCGCGGCACCGGCGTTTATATCGTCGGCAAGGGATCGCAGGTCGCGGTGATCGATCCCGGCCCGGACGACCCAAGCCATCTGGCGGCGCTGCTGGCGGCGATCGGGCCGCGCAAGGTCAGCCATATTCTCGTCACCCATACCCATCGCGATCACTCTCCCGCCGCCGCCGCGTTGAAGCAGGCGACGGGTGCGAAGACCCACGCCTACGGTCCGCATGGCCGTTACGGCGAGGATATCGAAGAAGGCGCCGACCGCGCTTTCGTGCCGGACGTGGCGGTGAGGGATGGCGACGTGCTGGCGGGCGACGGCTTCAGCATCCAGTGCATCTTCACCCCCGGCCATACCTCGAACCACATGTGCTACGC
>JAFKFF010000247.1 GCA_017307315.1 Alphaproteobacteria bacterium | reverse complement strand
CCCCCGATGAACCCGGCCAGGACATCCCCCGCCCCCGCCGTTGCCAGAGTGGCGGGGGCATTGGCGTTGACCGCCGCCCGCCCCCGATCACCCTTCTCGGGTGGCGCGGCGATCAACGCCAATGCCCCCGCCACTCTGGCAACGGCGGGGGCGGGGGATGTCCTGGCCGGGTTCATCGGGGGGCTGCTGGCCCAGGGCATGCCCCCGTTCGAGGCCGCCTGTGCCGGCGCCTGGCTTCATGGCGATGCGGCCTCTCGTTTCGGGCCCGGCCTGATCGCCGAGGACCTGAGCGAAATCCTCCCCGAAAGCCTCTCCAGCCTCAGAGAACGGCTGGTAACCCCCCGCAACCAATAGAGGCTGGATTCAAGGCGCAATATTGATTGTTACCATCAGGATGGTGTACAGTGTACACCTCATGGTGAAAAAACCTCCGAAAGAACGAATTTTTGGTGCCGCTCGCATGTTGTTCGATCGCGAAGGCGCTGCCGGCCTCTCCATGCGCCGGATCGCCGATGCGGTGGGGGTCACCCCTATGGCGCTTTACAAACACTATGCCGACAAGGATGCGATCCTGAACGCCTTGATGCTGGATGGCTTCGCGACGTGGGAAGCCAGAGTGTCGAAAATCGAGGAATGCGATCCGGTCATTTGGCTGGAACGGCTGGGCGGAGCCTTTCTGGATTTTGCGCTGAAAGAACCTCGCCGCTACGAAGCCGCCTTTCTGCTTCGTGCGAGCCACGCGCGCCAATACCCCAAGGATTTTGAAGAGGGACGATCTCCAGTGATGAAGCGGGTCCATGACCGGATCGAGAAGGCGAAATCACGCGGACAGCTAGGCAGCGCGACTACGATTGAAATCGGGTTGGCATTTTCCGCTCTCTCTCAGGGCCTGGTCTCGATGTATCTGGCCGGCCGCTTTGCTTCCGAAAAGGAATTCCGTGTGGCGTACCACGGTGCGATTGGTCATTGCATTTCATCGTATAAGACAGATCAGAAAACATGATTGCTATCTTATGTGCGGTGTTGGGGGGAATAGCGTCCTATCTCGCATTCGGATTGGACAATGTCTGGTGGCTCGCCTGGTTCGCAGCCGCGCCAATTTTGTGGCTGGCCTATGGTCAGGCACGGGACTGGGCCGTTTTCACGGCGGCATTCTTTGCCACCGCCATGGGGATGATCTACTTCTACCAGGCCTATGGCACCATGATGCTGTTCGGCGGTACGGTTTTGCTGGTCTGCAACGCTCTGGCGGGCGCGCTGACAATGCTTCTAGCGCGCCGCGCCTTCCGCCGCTTATCTCCCATGGTAGCCTTGTTGGTATTTCCCGCGCTCTGGACCGCTTTCGAATTCATCGAAGGCTGGGTCTCTCCGCACGGTGGCTGGGGAGCATGGGGTTATACTCAGGTCACGTGGCCCGCCGCTATTCAACTTGCAGCAATCTCGGGCGTTTACGGAGTTACGTTCCTGATTTGCCTATTTGCTAACGGTCTGGCGCTGGCTGCGCGTGGACACATACGTGCTGGCAGTTTTGGGCTGGCGATATGCGCGGCGATTGTCGCAGCCGGATATTTCCGCCTTCAGCAGCCGGAAGGGCCCATGATCCGGGTGGCTGCTTTGGCTGACGTGAGCCGGGACTATATCAAGGCGTTTCGGAAGGGCGATCCAGTCGCGGCGCTCAATGTGACGCAGAGCTACGCCAAAGCTATACGGTCTCTTTCAACTCGGAATGTGCATGTTTTCGTGACACCGGAGACC
This sequence comes from Alphaproteobacteria bacterium, assembly GCA_017307315.1. GTDB lineage: Bacteria > Pseudomonadota > Alphaproteobacteria > Micropepsales > Micropepsaceae > Rhizomicrobium. The sequence goes on along the minus strand of JAFKFF010000247.1, from coordinate 701 downwards.
AGTGTTGAATGGAGCGCCATCACGCCGATTGCAGAAGCTGCAAGGGACACTCACAGCCTGGTGATTGCTGGCGCACACGAACGGCAGCCCGCTAGGGATATGGCGGTGGCGTTTGTGCCCGGGGGCAAGCTGATCACCTACGACAAGCGTCACCGGCTGTTGCCGGGTGAGGCCGTATATAAACCCGGCATAAAATCCGGCGTGATCGGCAAAGGGGTTGGGATGGCAATCTGCAAGGATTTGGATTTTCCAAGGACCATCCGCGTGGATGCGCAGGCCGGCCTCCGGCTTATGATTGTTCCGGCCGGCGACTTCAAGAAGGATGGCTGGATGCATGCGCGGCAGGCGATCATGCGTGGAGTCGAAAACGGATTTTCTGTCCTCCGCTCGGCATTCAACGGGCTTGAGACGATATCCGATGCGCGGGGTCGCGTTTTGGCCAGTACACCGGTTGATCACTTTGGATTCACCAGCATACAGACGGATGTTCCGCTGGGTCCGGGCACCACGCCTTATGCGCGGTACGGCGATATATTTTGCTGGCTTGTCGTCATGGGGGCGCTCGGCCTCATCGCGGCAACGCTGAAAGCGTCCCGCACATAGAAAGCGGGGGGCTGTGCGGGATTGTGCGGCCGGAAGCGACCGGCCATGCCGGGCTCCGGACCAAGGGTGCCCGGCTTCAGAGCCGCCTGCGCGGCGCT
>JAFKFF010000246.1 GCA_017307315.1 Alphaproteobacteria bacterium | reverse complement strand
CAGCAGAATGCGGGCGATCGTGGCGAACAGCGACATTAGTTTGATTCGATGATGCAAAAGCCCGGTGTCCCCAGCCGGGCTTTTGCACGCGAAGGCGAATTCCATCACCCCGAAAACGGCATTTACCAGTGTAGCAACCCGGTCTCGCGAAATGCCCGGCATGGGTCTACGCATCGCGCGCTACAGATGCGGACATCACAACACCGGGGGATTTTCATGCGCGTTCTGGCAGGATTGCTACTTGGGGCGCTGGCGCTCGGGGTAAGCGGTTGCGCAAATCTCGACCCGGCGCGGCAACAACTGGCCGCAGGCGCGCCCGAGGGCATCCTATTGCTGAAGCTCAAGCCCACCAGGACGGGTTACAACCTGGTCGGCCAGCAATTCGACCCCGCCAATCATCTTCTGAAGGCGGGCTCCTTTAAGGGTGGCTGGGCCAGCTTCGACGTCGATCCGGGCATGCCTTACGCGGCCCTGAAAGTGGCGCCGGGCACATATGTGTTCTCTGGCCTCAGCCAGCAAAGCGCCTGGATGTCTTGCTTTCAAGATTCGTCGGTGACCTTCGATCTCAAGGCAGGGGAAGTTCTCTATCTGGGAGAATTCGATCCCGTGCCGATCCTGGCCGATTTGCAACGCAAAGTCGTGGAGCGGGGCGAGACGGTCTCGATGAACAATCGGAATTATTTCTATTTCGACAACATTCCCGCGCCGCATTTCGACTTTGGCCCCGATCGCGACCGGGCGTCCGCCGAAGCGGAAACCTATGTCCGTACACATATGACCAAAGTCAGCGCACCCGTCCGTCTGGCGGAGTTTCATCAAACCACATTTGGAATCGGCTACGACGCCTTCCACATTCAACGTGTGTGCGGCGGCTATTACAAAGAATCAGCCGCCAAGTAGGGGATTCTCCGGCCAATTGTGCTTGGGATAGCGGCCGCGCATGTCGCGCCGCGCATCGGCCCAGGCGCCACGCCAGAAGCCCGCTATGTCGGCCGTCAAGGCAATCGGCCGTCCCGCCGGCGACAGCAGCGCCAGCCGAAGCGGCACGCGCCCGCCCGCCAGTTTGGGGGTTTCGGCCAGACCGTAGAAATGCTGCGCGCGCGCCGAAGCGATGGGGACGGGCTCGGTGTAATCCACCTTGGCTTGCCCCCCAGGTAGCGGCAGATGCGTCGGCAACTCTTTTTCCAGCCGGCTTTTGAGCGCCCAGTCCAACCGCCCCAGCAGAATGGCGCCGAGATCGAGGCCGGCAAGATCGCCGAGCCGCGTCAACCCCTGCAGATGTGGCAAAAGCCAATCCTCCAGACTCCCGATCAAGCTGTCGTCGTCCGCGGCCGGCCAGCCATCGGCTTCCAGCCCATGCATCAGCTTGAGCCGTGCCTGGAGATTGCGCGCGGCATCGGTCCAAGGCAGGCGCGAAGGATCGCGCCGCACTTCGTTCAACAGGGCCATCGCCGCGTCCGATGCATCCGGCGGCGCGGACCGCTCCTCCAGCACCAGCATGCCCAGGCGCTTCTGGCGCCGCGCCAGAACGCTGCCGGTGACGGGATCGAGACTGGTCTCCACCGTCTCTTTTATGCGCGCCGCCAGGGTTGCCGGAAGCTTGGCGGCATCGAGCGGTGCCGCCAGGCGGATCAGCGGCGATGTCTTCATTTCCAGCGAGGCCACGGCGAGCAGTGGCGCTTTGGCGAGCGGATCGGTCGCCGCAAGCCTGGCGCCGCCGCCGCCCGAAAGGCGGAAACTGCCGGGCTCGCTGCGGCGCTGCGCCAGCCGGTCCGGAAACGCGGCCGCGATCAAGGGCGCCGGATCGCCTGCTGCCTTCTGTTCCGAACCGATCCCGAGCCGCGCGCGATATTGCTTCGCCGCCTGACGGATGCCGTGGAGCGCATGGCGGTCGGCGCCCGCCGCGGACGGGTCGGCCAGCATTTCCAGCCGCGCCATGATATCGGCCGGCGTCTCCGCTCCGGCGCGCATGGGATCGCGTCCCTCCAGCAAGGCCGCGATATCGCAGGCCCGCGCCGCCTCGGCGCTTTTGTCCGCCGCAAGCATCATGGCGGCCAGGCGCGGATGCGCGCCCAGCATGCTCATCTTTTTTCCCAGCGGCGTGACGCCTCCCTCTTCGTCCATGGCGCCGAGATCGGTCAGCAGCGCGCGCGCCGCCGCCAGCGCGCCTTCGGGCGGCGCGTCGGGAAAAGCCAGCTTGCCAGGCGGCGTGCCCCAACTGGCGCAGTCCAGCACCAGGCCGGACAGTTCGGCCTCCAGAATTTCCGGCCGGTCGTAAGCGCGAAGGCCCCGTTGCGCCGCGCTGGACCAAAGCCGGACGGCAAGCCCGGGCGCCTCGCGTCCGGCGCGGCCCGCGCGCTGATCCGCCGCGGCGCGGCTGACGCGTTCCGTCGCCAGCCGGGTGAGGCCGCTGGCCGGATCGAAGCGCGGGGCGCGGCGAAAGCCGCCATCGATGACGATC
>JAFKFF010000245.1 GCA_017307315.1 Alphaproteobacteria bacterium | reverse complement strand
GAAATGCTGAACCAACGGGGAGACCGGGCATGGCGATTCTGACGGGCTGGACACCGCGCGAGCGGCACGCGGTGATCGCGGCCTTCTTGGCCTGGTCGCTGGACGCCTTCGATTTCTTCGTTCTGGTTTTCGTGCTGACCGACGTGGCCGACAGCTTCAAGGTCCCGATTTCGGGCGTGGCCTGGGCGCTCACCCTGACCCTGGCGTTCCGGCCCCTGGGCGCCTTCATCTTCGGCCGGCTGGCGGACCGTTTCGGCCGCAAGCCCGTGCTGATGATCAACATCGCCTTCTATTCGCTGTTCGGATTCCTCACGGCCTTCGCGCCCAGCCTGATGGGATTTTATGTGATCCGCTCGCTGTTCGGGGTGGCGATGGGCGGCATCTGGGGCATCGGCGCCTCGCTGGCCTTCGAGACCGTGCATCATGAAAGGCGCGGTTTCGTGTCGGGCCTGCTGCAATCGGGCTATGCCGTCGGCTATCTTTTCGCCTCCATCATTTTCTATCTGCTCTATTCCGCGTTGGGCTGGCGCGGCCTCTTCATCGTGGGGCTGGTGCCGGCGGCCTTCCTGATCGCTTACATCTGGATGACCGTTTCGGAATCGCCCGCCCATGACCGCGCGCGGAGCGCGCGGATCACCATGCCGATGCTGGCGACCCAGGTGGCGGGCATTCTGGTGGTGGGCTTCCTCACCTATCTGGTCGCCTCGCGCCTGCTCTATCCCAGCTTCGGCTGGTACGGCGTCGCCCTCATTGTGCCGGCGGCGGCGGGGATCGCCTATTTCGCTTCGCCGTTTGTGCGCCAGCATTGGCGGCTGATGCTGTTCGCGGTGGTGATGATGACCGCGTTCAATTTCTTCAGCCACGGCACCCAGGACATCTATCCCACCTTCCTGCAGAAGCAGCATGGCTTCGGCAAGGGCACGGTGTCGCTGATCGCGGTGCTCTACAACATCGCCGCCATCGTGGGCGGATTGACCTTCGGCGTGCTGAGCCAGCGCTGGGGCCGGCGCCGCGCCGCCATGACCGCGGCGCTGCTGGCCGTTCCGGTGGCCTTTCTCTGGGCCTTCTCGCCCACCGCGGTGCTGCTGGGGCTGGGCGCGATCCTGATGCAGTTCATGGTCCAGGGCGCCTGGGGCGTGGTGCCGGCGCACCTCAACGAATTGTCGCCGGCCGATGCGCGCGGAACATTTCCGGGCACCGTCTATCAGCTGGGCAATCTCATCGCCTCGGTGAACGCGGTGCTGCAGACCACGGTGGCCGAGCGCAGCGGCGGCAATTACGCCGTGGCGCTGGCGTCGGTGGCGATCATCGCCTGTCTGGTGATCGCGCTCTGCATGAAATTCGGGCCGGAAGCCAAAGACGTGAAGATGGCCTGACCCGGCCGTTCCTTCCGGGAATGATCCGAAACGTCAGGATTTGATGAACACGTCGACGCGGTCGGCAGGACCGCCATCATCGACCCCGCCCATGGCGCGCACGTCGATGCGGTCGGCCGAGACGCCGTCGTCGATCAGGGCTTGGCGGATCGCCAGGGCGCGCTTGAGCGACAGCCGCCGCGCGTCCGAGCCCTTGTCGCCCCGGTTGCCGCCATAAGCCTGAAGCTGAACCCGGGCCGAGGCGGTGTTCATGGCGTGGTTGAGGTCGCCGGCCAGGAACTTGATCGCCCCCAACGCAGATTCCGCCGGGTCCGCCGCCTGAGGGGCGAACAGGATCACGCTGCGCTTGGAAAGGCCGGGCGTCTGGCCTTCGGCCGGCGGCGGCTTGGTGACATTGGCGGGGGGCGGGTTGGCGCTGGCCGTGCGCGCGGGCGGCGATTCGGCCGGGGTGCCGCCGAGATTGAGGCCCGCCGCGCCGGCCATCCCGAAATCGTAAGGATTATAGCCGGAAGAGGGCGCCGCGGGTGCCGGGGCCGGTTTGGGCGGAGGCGGGCTCGCCTTCGCCACGGTGGTCTTCTGGGGCGCTTGCTTGGCCTCAGGCGGGGCAGGTTTGGGCGCTTCGGGAGCCGGCGCGGCCTCGGCGGTGCGGGCAGGTTCGGCGGCGGGCGCCCTGCGCACCGTGACCCGGCGCTTGGCGGGCATGTGAAGCTGAATAGGCCCCAGATCCTTGGCGGTTTCGCCCGGCATCAAGGCGGGAGGGACGGTGCGCAGATAATCGCTGCCCGGATAGAGCACGACGCCGCCGCGTCCGCCCAGCACGGGATTGACGGTGACTTCGGTGCCGCGGTCCACGGTTTGGCCAAAAGCCGCGCCGCATCCCGCAAGCCAGATGCCCGCCAATGCTGCCGCTTTTTTCACGCCCATGAACTGTCCGCGCTTCGACAAAGAATTACCCCTTGGGCTAGCCTAACCTCAATCTAACGCTTTGCAAGGATTAGTGGTTTTATGTACCCCCATCTGTCTGCCAGCGGGCTTGGTGCTCCGGCTCACGCCTACGCACTCACAAGCCCGCTAGCCGACATCTTCCCACGCCAGCGGCTTTGCC
>JAFKFF010000244.1 GCA_017307315.1 Alphaproteobacteria bacterium | reverse complement strand
ACTGGTGAGCATGCCGATCGCCGCGCCGCCCAACCCGCCGACCAGCGCGCCGGTGGCGGCCGATCCCGCCATCGCGCCGATGGCGGCGCCCGTTCCGGCGCCGAGCAGGCCGCCCGACAGGCCGCGGTCGCCCGGCGTGGTGCCGCATCCGGAAACCGCCAGGCCGCAAACCAGAACAGGTATCAAAGCCAGTGCGCCAAAATGCTTGGACATGATCTTTTTCTCCACCCTTTGGTGCCCACCGGACGGCAACACCGGAATCGGCATCTTCGTTCCGCCATCAAGGTAGAGCGGAAAAACGGACCGGAATTTGCGCAAAACACGGCGCGATTGCGGCGCGCGAAACCATGGAAAATCCGCGTTAACCAGCGCCGCCTACACCGCCGCGAGAAGCGCCGGCCCGATCACCCGCGATGCGGGAAATTGCAGATGCACATGCGTGCCCAGATGCGGCGTGCTTTCGATCCAAAGCGCGCCGCCGTGATTTTCCATCAGCATCTTGGCGAGCGAGAGACCCAACCCCGTGCCCTCGGCATTGCGGGCGAAGGGCGAAGCGATCTGGCGGAACGGCTCCAGCGCCACCGCGATCATCTCCGGCGCGATGCCGATGCCGGTGTCGGACACCGTCACCAGCATTCTTCCCAGCGCGTCGCGGCGGGCATCCACCCGGATGGTGCCGCCGGCCGGGGTGAATTTGACCGCATTGGAGAGAAGATTGAGCAGAATCTGTTTCAGGCGCAGCCGGTCCGCGAACAGGCATGGCAGCGTCATGGTTCCCGCCGCGGTAAGGTTCAGCCCCGCGCTCGCGGAGCGACCGCGCATCAGCTTCAGGCATTCGGCGATCATTTCGTCCGGCGCCACCGCTTCGCAATGAAGCTCGAACTTGCCCGCTTCCGCCTTCGACAGGTCCAGAATGTCGTTGATCAGCGCCAGCAGGTGGCGCCCGGCACCGTGAATGTCCTTAGCATATTCGCGATAGCGGTCCGCGCCCAGGGGGCCGAACATCTCCCCGCCCAGCACTTCCGAAAAGCCGATGATGGCGTTCAGCGGCGTGCGCAGTTCGTGGCTCATCAACGCCAGGAAGTTGCTCTTGGCCCGGCTGGCGGCATTGGCGGCGGCGAGCGCCCGGCTCAATTCCTCCTCCCGTGCCTGCAACAGCGCCACCTTGCTGCGCAGCAGCGCCTCGCCGGTGACGATGCCCAGATAACGCCCGCGCGAGGTGACCGCGAAACATTCGATCAGGGCTTCGGGATTTTCCACCAGCAACGTCGCGCCAAGGTCGCCCAGCTGGACATGCTCGTCCACGATCAGGGGCTGGGTGTTGGCGAGCTTGAGGATGGGCTTGCGGCTGTAAAGCTCGGGCGCATATTGCCTGGCATAGCGGGCCAGATAGATCAGTCGGTTCACCAGCCCCACGACCCGCTCCTTCTCGTCGAGAATGGCGATAGCGGGAATATCCGGATTTCGCAGCAGCCAGGAAAAAACCTGGCCGCAGGTCATGGCGGAGGGCAACGCCTCGATCCGCAGCGCCAGGGCGCCGGCGGTCTCGGTTCCGTCTGGAAAAATGTCTGCTTCGGTTTGGGTCACGGCACGGCGCTTGGCTTGCACGGCCGAGACCCTAGGGGCGCCCGGTTTTTCGGGAGTTAACCGGGAAGCCGCCAATCCGTGAAGTTATTGTGACAGCCGCTATTTCCCGGCGCGGAAATTCACGTCGCTGTCGGCGATCATGTAGAGCGTCGCCGCCCAGGCCGCCACATTCTGGCGCAGCTGCACGGGATCGACGATCGCCAACGTGTCGTCCGCCGAATGATGGTAATCGAAATAGCGGCTGGCATCCTGGTGCAGCGCCAGCACCGGCACGCCGGCGCGGTGAATCGCTTCGACATCGGCGCCGCCGTCGCGCGCCGGCGTCTTGGACGACATGATCTTGAGCGGCGCAAGGATGGCGGGAAGCTCTTTCAGTTGCGGCTTGTCCAGCGCGCCTTCGGGCATTTCCAGCATGTAGATATTGTCGCTGCCCAGATCGCTTTCGCCGGCCAGCACGATCTTGTCCAGCTCGCTCCTGTGCGCTTCCAGATAGGCCGCGCCCGAACCGCCGGTTTCCTCCGAACCCCAGAACACCACACGGATGGTGCGGGCGGGATGGCGCGGCAGAAGCCCGATCAACCGCGCCGCGGCGGCGCTGATGGCAACACCCGCGGCATCGTCGATGGCGCCCGTGCCCGGGTCCCAGCTATCGATATGCCCGCCCACCACCACGATCTGGTCGGGCGCGGTCGAGCCCGCCACATCGCCGGAGATCGTCCAGGCGGTGGTATCGACCAGATGGGACTGGAGATTGAGGTGAATGCGTACGGGGCCTTGCGCCGCCAGATGCTCCAGCATGTCGGCATCAGGCACGCCCAAGGCGCCCGCCGGAATCTTGGGGCCATCGCCCGCATAGCGCGTGCCGCCGGTGTGCGGGGCGCGCGCCGTACCGGTGG
>JAFKFF010000363.1 GCA_017307315.1 Alphaproteobacteria bacterium | reverse complement strand
CTGAACATCGGCCCGCTGACGAAATTGGGCAGCTGGAAAAGGCTGATGGCGAGCAGGATCAACAGCGCCTTGCTGCCATGGGTCTTGAAGAAAGTGATGAAGGGCCCGGCGATGGCGTCGAACAGCCCGCCAAAGGTCCAAAGCGGCGCTTCCGCCTGCTTGCGCCGCGCGACCGTATCGGCTTTCAACGGCTCGGCGCTGATTAGGCAGGCGGCAAGCCCGATCGCCATCAGCGCGCCATAGATGGTGTAAGCCTCGTTCCAGCCGATGCGCTGGGCGATGGGCAGGATCACCGCTTCGCTGGCCAGAAGCGCGGTGCGATAGCCGAAAGTGTAGGCGGAGGTGAGAAGCCCCAATTCATCGGCATCGCGCGCGCTTTCGATGCGCCAGGCGTCGATCACGATGTCCTGGGTGGACGAGGAGAAGGCGACCACCAGGGCAAAGACGCCCAGCATCGCCAGCCCATGGCCGATCCCGCTCCAGGCCATCGCCACCAGGCCGACGCCCACGAAAATCTGCGCCAGCGCCATCCAGCCGCGCCGCTGCCCCAGCCGCGACAGGAACGGCGCGCCGACGCGGTCCAGAAGCGGCGCCCAGAGGAATTTCAGCGAATAGGCCAGGCCCACCCAGGAAAGAAATCCGATCGCCTTCAGCGAGGTGCCTTCGTCGCGCAGCCAATAGCCGAAGGTGTTGCCCACCAGCACGAAGGGCAGGCCCGAGGAGAAACCCAGCACCGCCATGGTGAGGACTTTGGGCGTCAGATATTCGCGGAAGGAATAACGGCGGCGCGTCGTCATGCCGCCGCAGTATGCGACAGCCCGTTCGCCGATGGAAACAGCGCCTGGAACATTTCCTCCAGCTCGGCCGGATCGACCGGCTTGGTGAGGAAGCCGTCCATGCCCGCCTCGCGGCAGGCGCGCTTGCCCGTCTCCAGCGCGTCGGCGGTGAGCGCCACGATGGGCACGCGCCGGCGCTGATGCGCTTCCTCGAAGGCGCGGATGGCGCGCGTCGCTTCGATGCCGTCCATGCCGGGCATATGGATGTCGGTGAGAAGCAGGTCGAAGGCTTCCCGCTCCATGGTCTCCACCGCCGCCGTGCCGGTGGCGACCTCGCGGATCTGATGGCCGCGCCGGCGCAGCAATTCGCGGATCAGAAGCGCGTTCACCGGATTGTCCTCGGCCAAAAGGATCTTCAGGCCCGTCGCCGCCGAAGGCTGTGGCGGTGCCAGGGGCGGGGGCCCTGCTTCCAGCGCCGGGACGAAAGGCGGCGCGCCCGGGTCCGGTTGCGGGTTGCGCGCGGGCCGTCCGATCTGCGCCATCGACAGGCACAAATTGATTTGCTCGGCCAGCGAACTCTCGCGGATGGGTTTGACCAGATAACCCGCAAATCCCATGGCGCGCAGGTCCGGCAGCCTGGCCCGCGCCATCGGCGTCAGCAGCACCAGCGCCGGCACCGCCAGCTCCGGCGGCACCAGCGCATCGGGGGCGCTGTCGGTGCCGGCATCGATCAGGACAGCGTCGATCTTGCCCCCCGGCGGCAGGCGGGAAAAATTGATGCCCTCCGCGCCCTGGCTTTCGATCTGAAGCTTGAGGCCTTCGCGCAGAAGCCTGTTGCGGCTGACGATGGCGATGCGCCTGCCTTCCAGCGGCGGGGCATCGGTCTCGGCGGGGCGCGCCACATGCGCCGGCAAGGTGAACCAGAACACCGAGCCGGAATCGGGGCCTGTCTCGATGCCGATTTCGCCTCCCATCGCCTCGACCAGGCGCTTGGAAATGGCCAGGCCCAGGCCCGAGCCGCCAAATTTGCGGGCATGGCTGGAATCGGCCTGCACGAATTCCTGGAAAATTTCCTGGCGCTTCTGCGGCGGCACGCCGACGCCGGTGTCGCGCACCTCCACCCGCAAAAGGGCGCCGTCCTTGTGTGCGCGCATGTCAAGCGCGATGCAGACCCCGCCGCGTTCGGTGAACTTGACCGCGTTGCCCATCAGGTTGGTGAGGACCTGGCGCAGGCGCAACTGATCGGTGCGGATGGCGCGGGGCACCGCGCGCGCCACCACGGTGGTGATCTCGATATTCTTGGCGTGGGCCCTGGGTCCCAGAAGCTCGGCCACGCCCGCCGTCAGGGCGCGCAGATCGACTTCGTCCTCGTCCAGCGTGAGCGTGCCCGACTCGATCTTGGAGAAATCCAGGATGTCGCCGATCAGCGCCAGCAGCGCTTCGCCCGACTGGGTGATCGCTTCGGCATAGGTGCGCTGCTCGGGCTTGAGGTCGGTTTCCAAAAGCAGCCGCCCCATGCCCAGCACGCCGTTCATGGGCGTGCGGATCTCGTGGCTCATGGTGGCCAGAAAGCCCGATTTGGCGCGGCTGGCCGCCTCGGCGCTGTCGCGCGCTTCGCGCAACGCGTCTTCCAGTGCCTTGCGCTCGGTGATGTCGCGGCCCACGCTTTGCACTTCGATCAGCTTGCCGCGGCTGTCGCGCACGGCATGGTCTTCCCAGGAGATC
>JAFKFF010000362.1:897-5085 GCA_017307315.1 Alphaproteobacteria bacterium | reverse complement strand
CACCGCGGTGGCGGGATGGACATGAAAGAGCAGGATCAGAAGAGGGGTCATCAGCGAACCCCCACCAACGCCCGTCATGCCCACCAGAAAGCCGACGGCAAAGCCCGACAGGACATAGAGGGGGTGGAGAGCAAATGGCATAGAACAGGATCGCTCATGGAGAATTTTCGACAGGGGCGCGCAATCTCTCACATTGCGGCGGGTGCCACAATTGCGCAGATCCCGTGTGTTTTTTGGCAAAATGCTTTAGAGAGCCCGGCATGACAAAAACTCGGGCACTGGTGCTTTTTTCCGGCGGACAGGATTCCACTGTCTGCCTTGCCTGGGCGCTGGCACGCTTCGACCAGGTCGAGACGGTGGGGTTCGACTACGGCCAGCGCCACGCGGCCGAACTTGCCGCCCGCCCGCGTCTGCTCGCCGCGATGCGAACCATCCGCTCCGAGTGGCGCAGCCGGCTGGAAGAAGACCATCTGATCCCGCTTGCCGCGCCCCGCGCCATTGGCGGCAGCGCGTTGACCCAATCCATGGCGATCGCGATGGGGCGCGATGGCCTTCCCAACACCTTCGTCCCGGGCAGGAACCTGATGTTCCTGACTGCCGCGGCGGCATTGGGCTATCGCCGGGAAATCGCAGATCTGGTGGGCGGAATGTGCGAGACGGATTTCTCCGGCTATCCGGATTGCCGCCACGACACAATCCAGGCGACGGCCAAGGCGCTTGGCCTCGGGCTGGCGCGCGATGTGCGGATTCACACGCCGCTGATGTTCATCGACAAAGCCGCGACCTGGAAACTGGCAGGCGAGATCGGCGGCGAGGCTCTGGTTTCCCTGATCGTGGAGGAAAGCGTCACTTGTTACGAGGGCGACCGCACGCACCGGCACGATTGGGGATATGGCTGCGGCATCTGTCCGGCCTGTGACCTGCGGGCCAGAGGTTTTGAAAAGTACCGCGACACGCTTTCGGCAAAAAACCGAGATGACCTATAGCGTCAAGGAGATTTACTACACGTTGCAGGGCGAAGGCGCGCAAACCGGCCGCGCCGCCGTGTTCCTGCGCTTTGCCGGCTGCAACCTCTGGAGCGGCGTGGAAAAGGACCGCGCAAACGCGACCTGCCGGTTCTGCGACACCGATTTCGTCGGCACCGACGGGCCTCATGGCGGCAAATTTTCCGATGCCGCCTCGCTGGCGCGCGCGGTACGGGCCGAATGGCCCGCCGATGCCCGCGGCAAACCTTATGTCGTGTGCACCGGCGGCGAACCCTTGCTGCAACTCGATCCGGCGGCGGTTCTCGCCTTCAAGTCCGAAGGCTTCGAGATCGGCATCGAGACCAACGGCACCTTGCCGCCGCCGGAGGGGATCGACTGGATTTGCGTCAGCCCCAAGGCGAATGCGCAACAGGCGCTGAAGCGCGGCAACGAATTGAAGCTGGTCTATCCGCAAACGGATGCGCCGCCCGAGCGTTTCGCCGGCCAGGATTTCGCGCATTTCTTCCTGCAGCCGATGGATGGGCCGGACCGCGCCATCCATACCCAGGCGGCGATCGCCTATTGCCTGGCGCACCCGCAATGGCGGCTCTCGCTACAGACCCACAAGCTGCTGGGAATCCCCTGACCCTTATGGGGTCAAAGCCATGCGGGACGGGCATAACGCCCTTGCCGCATGCGATCTCCACAAACCCGCCCGCAAGCCCCATGTCACGCCCCCTGTCGAAAGGTTGCGTCATGGATTCCCTGTATGTCTCGTTGATCCCGGCCTCGGTGGCGATCGCCATCATCGGCTACAGTCTTTTTCTTGCCTATGCCTGACCGCCGTCAGAAATAGCGAACAATCTTTTCCATGTCGGGACGGGGCCGCTCTTCCAGTTGGACGGTCGATGTTCCGATATAGATGAACCCCGCGACACGCTCGCCCGGCTTCAGCCCGATCTTTTCCTTCACCACGGGGTGATAGGCGTACCATTCGGTAAGCCAATTCGCCACGAAGCCCAGCGCATGGGCGGCAATCAGGATGTTCTGGCACACCGCGCCGGCCGACAATTCCTGCTCCCACACCGGTATCTTGATCTGCTCGCGGGCGGAAGAGACCACGCCCACCACCACCGGCGCACGCAGAAAGCGTTCCCGCTCGTCCTCGATCTGCTTGGGCCGCTCGTCCTCGGCCTCGAGCACCTCCGCCAGAATGTCGCCGAAGCGGTTTCGCGCCTTGCCTTCGAACACAATGAAGCGCCATGGGAACAGCTTGCCGTGGTCGGGCGCCCGCGCACCGGCGCGCAGGATCTGGTCCAGTTGCTTGGCGGACGGCCCGGGCTTTCCCATCGCCTTGGCCGAACCCGACCGGCGCGACAACAGCAGATCGACGGCGTCCGGGGCAGGGTGATTGAAATGGATCTTCTCGCTCATGGGGCGCTCTCGCATCCGGGAAACATGCCCATATAGGCAGGAACCGGCGCCAAAGCAAGCTTGCCACCCTCGACCCGGTCTGGGCGCAACTGCGCACCGAAGCCGAAACCATGGCGGCGCAGGAACCGACCCTGGCCAGTTTCATTCACGCCCCCATCCTCAAGCACGACCGGCTGGAAAGCGCGCTCTCCTTCCTGCTGGCCCGCAAGCTCGGTGGCGGCGATATCGACCCACTTCTGGCGCGCGAGACCTTCGAGGAAGCGCTTGGCGCCGACAGCGGCATCGGCGAGGCGATCCGGGCCGACCTGTCCGCGGTATTCGAACGCGATCCGGCCTGCCATTCGCTGGTCGAGGCTTTCCTTTATTACAAAGGATTCCACGCGCTCGAGAGCTATCGGGTGGGACATTGGCTGTGGGGGCAGAACCGCCATGCGCTGGCGCTGTTCTTCCAGAGCCGCATTTCGGAGCTTTTCGCGGTGGACATTCATCCCGCGGCGCGGCTCGGGCGCGGTATCATGATCGATCATGCCACCGGCGTCGTCATCGGCGAAACCGCGGTGGTGGAAGACGACGTCTCGATGCTGCATGGCGTGACCCTGGGTGGCACCGGCAAAGGGGCCGGCGATCGCCATCCCAAGATCCGCCGCGGCGTTCTCCTATCGATGGGCGCCAAGATCCTGGGTAATATCGAAGTGGGCGAATACAGCCGCGTCGGCGCCGGATCGGTGGTTCTGAAATCGGTTCCGGCAGGCTGCACCGCCGTCGGCATCCCGGCCAAGCTCGTCAATTGCAGCGGACCCGAGCGTCCGTCCCAGGAAATGAACCATTTCTTCGACGACGAAACAGGCTGACAGCAGACGTCTTGACCATGCCGGGCGGCCATGCGAGGTCACGGCATCCGATTGCAAGAGGACAGCATGACCCGCGGCGAGCTTTGGCGTCTGGAAAAATATCTGCGCAATCTTTTCCGCCTCGACACCATCACCGTCGTGGAACGGCCCAAGCAGCAGGATTCCGTGGAAGTCCACATCAACGGCGAATTCGTCGGCGTTCTGTTCAAGGACGAGGAAGACGGCGAAATCTCCTATGCCTTCAACATGGCGATCCTGGAAATGGATCTGCCCGAGCCGCCGGCGAGCCGCGCCTGAATAGCGCCAGACGCTCTTAGAGGCGAAAGCCGGATATCAACCGGCCGACACCCTCATCGATGGCGCGCCATCCCGCCAGATGCGCGCGCTTGAATCGGTAGGTGAGACTGACGCCCGGCGCTAGCGGCCTTTCCATCGCCAGGCAATTGGGATTGGGAAGATCCTGCGCCGGCTGCTCGCAGAGGAACAGGGGGCTGCCGCCCTTTCCGGCAAAGAGCTCGCTACGCCCATAAGCGGAATCCGGGCGAAAGCTGTAGCGCATCAATCCGAAAGGGGTGGGCTCGCCCTTCGGATGGAGGAGATAGGGTCCATAGAGGCGCGCCAGCCGGGTCGGTGGGTCCAGGCTGGCGGCATCGGCCCGAATGAGAAGATGCACAAGCGGGGAATCCGCCGCATTTCCCGTGAACAGCCCATCTTCGGCGTCGGAATAACCGCGCATGTCCGGCAGGGCGGCGACCAGCGAAATCCGCTGCGATCCGTCGCCGCCAGCGTCTTGGTACTCGACATAGCGTCCGGGGATGTGAAGGCGCAGGCCGCGAATGACGGCGTCCACCGGGGGCGCCGCGGCCAGGGGCCGGCTGTTCCGGAATGGGGCAGGGGGCGGGCGCAAGGAATAGAGCAGGAAAAAGCCACCCAACGCC
>JAFKFF010000362.1:0-834 GCA_017307315.1 Alphaproteobacteria bacterium | reverse complement strand
GGGATCAGCCAGCCGGAATGCTGGTGAATTTCGCCCCGTCCGCTCACAGCCCACCGTCCTTGCCGCCTAACCTTAACATCGCCTCCCACCGCCTGGCCGGGCCCCGCGGCGGCCTTTCGCCCAATTCTTGCGATGCGTGCTCTTGAAAGCACCAATCCGCACCAGTTTGGCACATGTATTTCGCCTGGAACCCGATTCCCCCCCGCATTCCGGCGCCGCTCTTCCCAGCGGAGGCCTTCCGGTAATGACCAATCACCTTTTCCGCGACTTCATGGCGCTGCTTTTCGCGCTGGCGGCGGGGCTGACCCTGTCGGGCATCACCGCCAACATTTACCGCATTCTCGCCCGCAAGCCCGAGAGCCGCGGCGGGACCATCCTTTATTACGGCGTGATGATCTTCGCCGGTGCCAGCGTGCTTCTGGAAAACGCCACGCGCTCCTATCGCAAGAAGGATTGCTCGGCATTGGCCTTTGGCTTCGCCGCCGCCCTTGTCGGTTACTGGTGCTTCATCCTCGGCGTGGGCGTCCTTACGCTGCTCCTCTTGCTCTAAAGGACGGTCAACATCGAAGCCACCAGCGGATGGCGCACGATGTCGCCTTCCGTCAGGCGCACCACCGGAACCTCCGTCAGCGGCTCCAGGCGGGCCGCGATGTCGCTCAGCCCCGACATTCCAGGCAAAAGATCGGTCTGGTCGGGGTCGCCGGTCAGCACCATGGTGGAGCGCCAGCCCAGCCGGGTCAGGAGCATCTTGATCTGGCCATAGGTGCAGTTCTGCGCTTCGTCGATCACGACGAAGCATTCGCTCAAGGTCCGGCCCCGCATATAGGCGACGGG
>JAFKFF010000361.1 GCA_017307315.1 Alphaproteobacteria bacterium | reverse complement strand
AAGTGAAGCGGGTGATGGAATCGCTTGGCCTGAAGGTGGCCCGGCTGATCCGCATCTCCTATGGCCCGTTCCAGCTCGGCCACCTCGCCGAAGGACAGGTCGAGGAGATTCCCGCCCGCCTCTGGCGCGAACAGCTGGGAATCGGGCGCAGGAAACGCGAGCCGGACGCGCACGACGCGCCCTGGAAAAGGCCTGGAAAGACAGCGAAATCGCCGCGGGCGGGCGGTTTGGCAAAATCCAAAAGAAGCTGATAGAAGCGCCGCGAAATCCGGCGAGGCCCGACATGAGAAACAAGCAGCCCAAGCTGGCGCCGCCCTATGCCGCCGAAACCAAGGATGTGCGTTTTGCCGGAACCTTCGAAGTGCTGGTCCCGGTGCCCGAGCGCAACAAGCCGCACAAGGTGCCGCTGCAATTCGCCAGCCTGAACGAAGCCGAAGCCTGGCTGCACAGCGCCGAAGGCAAGGACATGGTGGCGGAGATTCTCGAGAGCGCACGCAAGGCGAAATAAGCCGCCTCATGGCAGAATGCGAAAGCGCCTGAGCACCGCGTAGCTGATCGCGATCAGAACGACGCAAAAGCCCAGCACCATCCAGAAGCCCTCGGGCTCCCCGGCCCATGGAATACCGCCCACATTCATGCCGAAAGCGCCCGCGACGAAAGTCGGAGGCAGCAGAAGCGTGGAAATGACGGTGAGCGCCGACAGGCTGCGGTTGGTGGTGGCGGCGATGCGGGTGTTGATCTCTTCATAGAGAAGCCGCGCGCGCTCCTGCAGGGATCCCGCGTCGCGCTCGAAATCCTCCGCGTCCTGGTACAGCACCGCCAGATGACCGCCCAAAAGCGTTTCGCCGGTCAGCCGGGAAAAACCTGTCCGGTGGATGGCGCCGCGCAAGGCGGCGAATTCGCGATGGTGGCGTGCCAGCTCGTGGCGAAGCGGTCCCAGCGGGAGCCGGTCGAGGCTGGCCCGATCCGCCAACACCCTGTCCTCCATCCGGTCCAGGTCGGCGGCGAGCTCGACCAGCCGCGCCTCCACCATGCCCGAATAGACGGCCTGCAGCTGGGCCAGCGCCGCCGCGGGGCCATCGAGGCGAAGACCGGCGAGCACCGCTTCCTGCAGCTCCTGCGCCGCGCGCACCGGCTTGCGCCTGGTGGTGAAAAGCATGCGATCGTTCAGCCAGAAGGCCAGCCGCTCCGGCTCCAGCGAACGGTCGTCGAAATCCTTCTCGATGTCCGGCAGGATGCCCGCGGCATGGTCCTCGCCCAGAAGAATCTGGATGCGGGTTTCGTTACCCAGAAGCAGCGCCCGCCCCGCGACCGGCAATTCCGGAAAATCGTTCAGAAAACGGCGGGCGCGGTGATCGCTGAGGCCCAGATGCAGCCATATCCAGTCGGCGCCGTCCGCCAACACATCGTGCAGGCTCTCGTCCCGCACCAGATGCCCCGTGCCGCCGCGAAACACCAAGCCGAACACCAGCCCGGCGCAATTGCGCAAATTCTCCATTGGCACGGCGTATGTAAGAAATGTATCGGTTTGACGACACCTCCGATCGGAGCCGCCCTTAGCCGGTCCGCCCTGGTTCTCCGGGCGCACAGGCCATGGTGCGAAGCCGGGCGTCGCGCGATGGCCTGGATCTCAGGAATTTCCGGTTATTGCGGACGCCGCTGGCGCCTCTTCCAGTCCCGCCGGGTCCTGGTGAATGATGATCTCGGCTTTGTCGAAGGCGGCGCAGAGCGCACGCTCCACCGCATCGCTGACGGCGTGCGCCTCCGCCAGGGGCAGGGCCGGATCCAGTTCGATGTGAAGCTGGATGAAAGTATAGAGCCCGGCGGAACGGGTGCGCAGGTCGTGAAATCCGGTCACGCCGGGATGGGCGCGCACGATGGCCTTGATGCGCTCGCGCTCCGCGTCCGGCAGTTCGTGGTCCATCAACTGGTCCAGGCAGCGGCGGAATACCAGCCAGGCGCTGCCCGCCATCACACAGGCCACCACCAGCGCGATCGCGGGATCGGCCCAGAGCCAGCCCAATCCCGACGCCAGAAGAATGGCGATAACGACGCCGATATTGGTGGCGAGATCGGCGACATAATGGGTCTGGTCCGCCGCCACGGCGAGCGAGCCGGTCCGCTTGATCACGCTGCGTTCGTAAAGGATCAATCCGATCGCCAGCACGATCGAGACCAGCATCACCAGAAGCGCCGCCAGCCCATGCTCGACCGGCTGCGGATCCATCAACCGCTGGACGGCCTGGATCGCCAGGAAGAGAGCCGAAGCAGTGATGAACGCACCCTGCGCCAGGCCTGCCAGCGGCTCGGCCTTGCCGTGGCCGAAGCGATGCTCCTTGTCGGCGGGCGTCAGCGCTTCATGGATGGCGAACATGTTGATGCCGGCGGTGAAGAGATCGAGCGCCGAATCCGCCAGGCTCGCCAGCATCGCCACCGAATGCGACGCGAAATAGGCGAAGGTCTTGATCCCCACCATCGCCAGCGAGATGCTCACCGAGGCGATGGCGGCCCGGCGCATGTGGCGGCCGCTTTCGGCGATGTCGCTC
>JAFKFF010000360.1 GCA_017307315.1 Alphaproteobacteria bacterium | reverse complement strand
GCCTTGAACACTTCATGCTCGATGACCTTGCCATCCTCGCCCACGAATTTGATGGTGAGGGTGCCCTTGCCCGGATAACGGAAATCGGTGGCGCGATACTGGTCGCCGAAGGCATGGCGGCCGATCACGATAGGCTGGGTCCAGCCCGGCACCAGGCGCGGCACATTCTTGCAGATGATGGGCTCGCGGAAGATCACCCCGCCCAGGATGTTGCGGATGGTGCCGTTGGGCGACTTCCACATCTTCTTGAGCTTGAATTCCTCCACCCGCGCCTCGTCGGGGGTGATGGTGGCGCACTTCACGCCCACGCCGAACTTCTTGATCGCTTCGGCGCTGTCCACCGTGACCTTGTCGTCGGTGGCGTCGCGATGCTCGACCGACAGGTCGTAATAATGCAGGTCCACGTCCAGATAGGGCAGGATCAGCTTCTTCTTGATGAGATCCCAGATAATGCGGGTCATCTCGTCGCCATCGAGCTCGACGACCGGGTTGGCGACCTTGATCTTGTCCATGGACATGGTTCCTCTGAAGGGGGCCTCGAAAGATGGGGCGGGAGTGGCTATAGCGGGGCCTCAAATAGCTTGTGGAATCCCACCCGTCAAAGGCCGATGACTGCCCCCGCCATCATCCTTTCCCGCCCCCAGATGGGGGAAAATGTCGGCGCCGCGGCCCGGGCGATGAAGAATTTCGGCCTCACGGACCTGCGCCTGATCGCGCCCCAGTGCGGCTGGCCCAATGAGCGGGCCAAGGTCCTGGCCTCGGGTGCGGGCGACATCATTGAAAAGGCCCGCGTGTACCAGACCGCGGCGGAGGCGCTGGCCGACATCCGGCTGGTCTTCGCCACCACCGCTCGGGGCCGCGACATCCTGCGCGAGATCCTGACGCCCGAGGCCGCCGCCCGGCGGCTGCGCGCGGCGACCGGCGAAGGGCTCGCCACCGCCATCCTGTTCGGCGGCGAACGGGCGGGGCTCGACAATGACGAGATGTCGCTCGCCGATGCGGCGGTCACCATTCCCACCGCCGAATTTCCCTCGCTCAATCTGGGACAGGCGGTGCTGCTGATCGGCTATGAATGGCTGAAATCCGCCGACGCGACGCCCGCCAGCCGCACCCGCAAGACCGTGGCGGTGCCGGCGGCCCGCACCGAACTGGTCCAGCTTTTCGAACATCTGGAGCGCGAATTGGACGCAGCCCAATTCCTCTTCCCGCCGGAAAAGAAAGAGACGATGGTACGCAACATCCGCGCCATGATCCTCAGATCGGGGCTGAGCGACCAGGAAGTGCGCACCATCCGCGGCATGATCGTGGCGCTGGTCCGGAACAAATATCGGGGCAAGATTTGACCATTGTTCTTTTCCTCGTCCTGGCGCTGGTGGTCCTGGCCGCGCTCGCATTTGCCGTAGCGCCGCTGTGGCGCACCCGGGAGCATCGGCCAGGCGAAGTGGAAACCGGTTCGCCGAGCGGCGCCAGAGGCGCCAATGAAACAAATGGGCGCGTCCGCGCCCAGGGCCGTGCGACCCCAATAAAAGCGCGCGCTGGGCGTGGGCGGCGGCACCTATTTCATGCTGGGCCAGCCCTATCTGGCCTGGCGCAGCGCCCAGGGCGTCAACACCCGCGACGTCAACGGCCTGATCGCGCTTCTGGTCAAGCGCGTGCGCGTGGCGCCGAACGACCTGCAGGCCTGGGTCTATCTCGGGCGCGGTTATATGAGCGTGGGCGATGCCGGCGATGCCGCCCGGGCCTATGGCCGCGCGGTGGCGATCGCCAATGCCAGCGGTCATCCCGATGCCGGGCTCGACACGCTGTACGGCGAAGCCTTGGTGGCCCAATCCGGCGGTACCGTCGGCGCGGAAGCGGAAGCGGCGTTCCGCGCCGCGCTGAAGCTCGATCCCAAGGCGCAGGCGCCCCGCTTCTTCGTCGGCCAGGCGCTGGCGGAACGGGGCGACAAGGCCGGCGCGCTGGATTTTTGGAATGGCTTGCTGGCGGAAGCGCCCGTCACCTCGCCGTTACACCAGGCGCTGGTGGACCGCATCGCGCTTCTGACGGCGCAAGGCGCGGGCGGCGGCGCGCCCGATCCCAAGGCGATGGTGGCCGGGCTGGCGGCGCGGCTGAAGGACAATCCCGACGACGCGCAGGGCTGGCAGCGCCTGATCCGCGCCTACAGCGTGCTGGGTCAGCGCGCCGACGCGCAGGAAGCACTCGCCACCGCGCGCAAGACCTTTGCCGGAAAGAGCGACATTCTTTCTCAGCTCGACGCGCAGGCAAAAGAATTGAAACTGGACTAGCCGGTCACGCGTTCCGGCTTGCCACCCAAGTTCACGATCATCGCCTCGATGGCCTTGGCCGCCGCTTCCGCCACCGCCGCGTCGCGCGAGCGCGCCACCAGCTGCGCACCGAACCGCCCATCCTGCATCCAGGGATAGGAGCCGATCACGGTCTCGGGATAGGCCTTCTGAATCGCGGCCAGCCCTTCGGCCAGCGCGCCTTCCGGCAGCGCGGCGGAAACCGTCACCGACGTCACCGGCACGCCTTGCGGCAGTTGCGGCAGGATCGTTTCCATCATCGCCCGCATCACCATGGGCACGCCCGCCATCACGAAGACATTGCCGATGTGAAAGCCCGGCGCGACCGAGGCGCTGTTCTTGATCAGGCCGGCGCCGTCGGGCACCCGCGCCATGCGCTTGCGCGCATCGTTGAACTGGCCCTTCTCATAGCGCGCTTCCAGCGCCGCATAGGCGTCGGGGTGATAGCCGATGCCGACGCCGAACGCCTTGGCCACCGCATCGGCGGTGATGTCGTCATGGGTGGGGCCGATCCCGCCGGTGGTGAAAATGAAATCGTAACGCGCGCGTAATGCGTTCAACGCCGCCACGATCTCGGTCTCGTCATCGCCCACCACGCGAACTTCCTTGAGGTCGATGCCCAGCCCCGTGAGCTGGCGGGCGACATAGTTGCTGTTGGTGTCCTGGGTGCGGCCCGACAGAATTTCATCGCCGATCACCAGCATGGCGGCAGTTTTGGTCATCCCAAGGTTCCTGTCCGGATCGGCTCTAGAAAAACCCCAGCTTTTGCTTATATTCAAGGCCCATGACCCTTATTCCCGACGCCGACAGTTTCGAGGCCGCCCGAAAGGCGCATTTCGCCGTCACCGTGCACAGCCCGTCCGATTTCGAGGGCATGCGCCGGGCCGGCCGCCTGGCCGCCGAAGTGCTGGACCTGATGGCGCCGCTGGTGAAGCCGGGCGTCACCACCGCGGCATTGGACAAGGTGGCTTACGATTACGTCGTATCGCATGGCGCCACACCCGCCTGCCTGGGTTATCGCGGCTATCGCCACACCGTCTGCACCTCGATCAACCATGTCGTCTGCCACGGCATTCCTAATGACAAGCCGCTGCGCGACGGCGATATCGTCAATATCGACGTCACGGTGATCCTGGACGGGTGGCATGGCGACACCAGCCGGATGTATCCGGTGGGCGATGTCAAATTGAAACCGATGCGGCTGATCGACATCACCTACGAATCCATGATGCGCGGCATCGCCACGATCAGGCCAGGCGCCACCACCGGCGATATCGGTCATGCCATCCAATCCTATGCCGAAGGCGAGGAGCGCTGCGCGGTGGTGCGCGATTTCTGCGGCCATGGCCTGGGGCGCATCTTCCACGCCCTGCCCAACATCGTGCATTACGGCAAGCCCGGGCACGGCATGGCGCTGAAGCCCGGCATGTTCTTCACGGTCGAACCCATGATCAATCTGGGCAATTACGGCGTGAAGGTCTTGGGCGATGGCTGGACGGCGGTGACGCGCGACCGTTCGCTGTCGGCGCAATTCGAGCATTCGGTGGGGGTGACGGAGAATGGCGTCGAAATCTTCACGCTCTCGCCCAAGGGCCTCGACAAGCCTCCTTACAACATCTGACGAATCCATTGCCGCGCCCGATCCCAATGCCGGGCATCGCGAGCGCTTGCGCGCGCGGTTTCTGAAAGGCGGCGCGGCTGCCCTGCCCGACTATGAATTGCTGGAACTGACCTTGTTCTCGG
Organism: Alphaproteobacteria bacterium; assembly: GCA_017307315.1. Lineage (GTDB taxonomy): Bacteria > Pseudomonadota > Alphaproteobacteria > Micropepsales > Micropepsaceae > Rhizomicrobium. The sequence continues at coordinate 44 of JAFKFF010000360.1, read as the reverse complement.
CGGTGCCGCCCAAGGACACCAAGCCGCTCGCCAGATAATTGCTG
>JAFKFF010000359.1 GCA_017307315.1 Alphaproteobacteria bacterium | reverse complement strand
ATCCCGCTGCTCTAACCCGCAAGCCGCCGATAGGTTCCGGCGGTTTTTGCAGGACAGAGTTGCGCGGTAACCCGGGCTCAGCGCTTCTTGCGGCTCTTGCCGAACGCTTCGCGCAATTCGTCCTTGGCGCGTTCCAGGATGCGCTTGCGTGTGGCGGGAAGGGTCTTGCCCGCCCGATTGATATAGAAGGTCAGCATCGACATCGCCGAGCGGTAGGGATCGGACTTGCGCCGCCGGCTCCGTTCCGCCGACCATTTGAGAGACGCGGCGATCTTTTTCGGATCGCGCTGCCGGAAAATTCCGTCCTTCAGGTCGAGCGCATTGGACCTTGCCGTCGCCCGGCCCGACCATCTGCGGCCGCCCGCCTTCGTTTTCTTCTTCGTTTTTCGCGCGCCCATATCCGACTCGTTCACCCCCCTCCGGATTCGGGGTCTGAATGTTTTTCTGCCATGTCGCCTCCTTTATGGGCGGCGCGCCGAAATAAGCATCAGCGGAACGAAAGCCATTGCATCCGGCTCCTTTGAAGATCCGCGATCCGAAGCCGGGCCGCTTCGCCGCCAGCGTGAAATCCGCGACGCCGCAAGTATCGGAAACGCCAACGAAATCGGCCGCCGACGGGAGGACCTTTCACGTCTCATGGGATCGACAACGCCGCTCCCCGGCATCGGTTCACCGATTTTCCGGCAGCGCGTCGGAGCGCCGCGTTGTCACCACTTGGAAGCGCTCCCAGTCTTTCCCGCGCATTGCGGGCAGAGCCCGCGGGATGGCAACAAAGGATGACAACCGTGATGAATGGACCCGATACCGCCTGGCTGATGGTGGCCACGGTGCTGGTGCTGCTGATGACCCTGCCGGCCCTGGCGCTGTTCTATGGCGGACTGGTTCAGGCCAAGAATATTCTCTCCGTGCTTGTGCAGTGTTGCGCGGTGGCCTGCGTGTCTTCCCTTCTGTGGCTCGCCTGCGGCTACAGCCTTGCCTATTCCGGCGACGGTGCATGGCTGGGCGATTTGTCGGCGGCGTTCCTGCAGAATGGCGGACGGACCATGCTGCATCCGGGCACGGGCGTTCCCGAAAGCGTCTATGTGATGTTCCAGATGACTTTCGCGATCATCACGCCGGCGCTGATCATCGGCGCCTATGTCGAGCGCATCCGGTTCAGCGCCGTGCTCCTGATCTCGGCGCTGTGGCTTCTCATCGTGTATGTGCCGGTGACGCATTGGGTGTGGGGCGGCGGCTGGCTGGCCAAGGCGGGTGTGATCGATTTCGCCGGCGGCATCGTCGTCCATGTCACCGCCGGGGTCTCGGCGCTGGTCATTGCCTGGATGCTGAAGCCGCGCGCGGATTTTCCCCGATCGGTCCGGCCACCGCATGCGCCCTGGATGGTGATGGTAGGGGCTTCGCTGCTCTGGGTGGGCTGGTTTGGCTTCAATGCCGGCAGCGCGCTGGCGGCCAACGCCGACGCCGGCATGGCCATGCTCACCACGCATCTTTCCGCGGCGACGGCGACCCTGGTGTGGATGGCGATCGAGTGGATATCTTTCGGTAAGCCCAGCCTTGTCGGCGCGGTCACCGGCACCATCGCGGGCCTCGCCACCATTACCCCGGCGGCGGGCACGGTTGGCCCCCTGAGTGCGGTGGTGATCGGCGCCAGTGCCAGCCTGGTCTGTTATGGCGCCGTGCATCTGGTCAAACGCGTCATGGTGGTCGACGACGCACTCGACGTTCTGGGCGTGCATGGCGTGGGTGGCGCCCTGGGGACGCTGGTCCTTCCGTTTCTTTCGGGCCTGGGCGTGGGTGGCGCGGACCTGCACCATCCGATGGGCGAACAGTTCCTGGTCCAGCTACAAGGCGTTGCGGCGGTGGCGGCATGGTCGGCGGTGGCCACCTGCATCATCGCCTGGGTTGCCGGGCTCCTGGTCGGGCTGCGGGTCGACCGCGACCATGAAATCCAGGGCCTGGACTTCGCCTCGCACGGGGAAACCGGGTATCATACCAGCCGGTAGGAGCGCATCGGGCGGCTGTAACCCCGCTTGGACGCAGAGCGGATGGAAAGAGAAATGGCTCTAGGGCCCCGCGCGAAAGGACCGGTCGGATGAAAGCCGCTTGGATTGCCGTCTCCGCCTTGCTTGTGCTGTCCGCCGGTGCTTGGGGCGAAGACCTGGATAAAAGGATTCCGGCGCCCGCGCTCGATCCCGCCGGTGGCGCCGCCATGGAGACCGCGGTTCTTGCCGGCGGCTGCTTCTGGGGACAGCAGGCGGTGTTCGAGCATGTCAAAGGCGTGACCAAGGTCGTGGCCGGTTATTCCGGCGGCGCGAAGGAGACCGCGACCTATCCCCAAGTGATCACCGAGACGACGGGCCATGCCGAAGCGATCGAAATCACCTTCGATCCGCGGGTAGTCTCTTTCGGTCGCTTGCTGCAGATCTATTTTTCCGTTGCCCACGATCCCACCCAGTTGAACTTCCAGGGCCCGGACCAGGGGCCCAGTTACCGGTCGGAAATTTTCTTTGCCAGTCCGGAGCAGGAAAAGACGGCGCGCGCCTATATCGCCTAGCT
>JAFKFF010000358.1:2675-3355 GCA_017307315.1 Alphaproteobacteria bacterium | reverse complement strand
GCATCGCTGGCCGTTTCCAATGTTCGCAGGGATGTTGTGCCCACCGCGACGATGCGCCCGCCGGCCGCCCGGGTTGCGTTGAGCCGGACGGCAGCCTCGTGGCTCACCATCCCACGCTCCGAATGCATCACATGCTGGTCGGTATCGGCGACACTGACCGGCAGGAAGGTCCCGGCTCCGACATGGAGCGTCAGATCGGCGCGGCCCAACCCTTTGGCGGCAAGCCGCGCAAGAAGTTCGTCCGTGAAATGAAGCCCTGCCGTTGGGGCTGCGACCGACCCCGCGTCCTGGGCATAGACCGTCTGGTAGTCGGAAAAATCCTGAGCGTCGGGAGGACGTTGCTTGGCGATATAGGGGGGAAGCGGCATGGCGCCGATGGCGGTAATGGCACGGTCCAGCGCCGCATCTTTACGATTGAAAGCCAGGGTGATTTCGCCCCCTTTCCTGTCCAGGACCCGCGCCTCCAGCCCTTGGGCGAAGATCAGGAGGTCTCCCGGCCGCAGGCGTCGCGCGGGCTGGGCAAACGCCCGGAAGCATTCGCTGACCAGTCGCTTGTGCAGCGTAACCTCTACCGCGACCACAGGGCCTTGCGGATCCCTGGCAGGGCGACACCCGCTCAACCTTGCCGCAATGACCTTCGTGTTATTAAATGACAAAATATCATTGCCGCATAGCAGATC
>JAFKFF010000358.1:0-2566 GCA_017307315.1 Alphaproteobacteria bacterium | reverse complement strand
AATTCATGGAACCTGTGATGCCTAATTTCGCCATTTTCCTGCACCACAAGCAGTCTCGCCGAATCGCGCGGGTCTGCGGGCCGAAGGGCGATCAGGCCTTCGGGCAGATGGAAGTCGAAAAGCTCTGTCAACATTCGATTATCGAGGGCTAAAACACCCGTCTTATAGCCATTTCGCCCCACACGGTAACGGACTGATAAATTTTCGGGACCAGTATACGAATTGTTGACCTTGATTGGATCGCGGCGCCGGAATCAGCTTTGTCATATGGTTCAACCCCGAAGCGCCGAACAAGAACAGCAAGCGGCATGATGACGACCACCACCTGGACAAGCGATCTCCTGGACGAATCCCGCCGTTCCATCCGGGCGCGCCATATCCGGTATTGGTTGAGTATCCTGGGCTTGATGCTGGCCGATGGCCTTTGTTTCCTTCTCGCCGATCTTCTGTTCCGGGCCGGCGCCAGCGTGCCAACCATTGTTCTGTTCGTGGGGCGCCAGCCGCACGCCCCCACCACCCCACTGAACGTCTTTGCCCTCCTGGGCGCGACCTTCATCCTGATTCGCTATATTTCGGGAGATTACAGCCGCCGCCAGCTCTTCTTCGATGGCGCCAAGGGCACGACGATCGCGCTCCTCATCACCGCGATCCCCGATCTTCTGATGTATGCCCTGGGACGCGGCCTTTATTCACTTCCGCCTATCCTGCTCAGCTGGCTGTTCCTTCTCTTCTCCCTTCCCATCCTGCGCCAGGGCGCCCGTATGCTGATGTCCCGCCTCGACATCTGGCAGATTCCCACTGCGATGATCGGCATCAACCGCCGTACGGCCGAAATCTGCACGGCCTTGAAGGAATCGCTCTCCCTGGGCTTCGATGTCCGCTGGCTGGTGATCGAGGACCCCGGAATTCCGGCGCCGCAGAGCATGTCGGCGATCCGGCCCATCCATTCCTCGGACCCCGCCCGCATCGCTCAGATCATCGGCAGTTCCGGCTGCAAGGAAGCGATCGTCGCGGCAGAAGACATGCAGTCGGCGCATTTCGCCGAAGTGGTGCAACGGCTTCTGGAAGTGAATATCCCCGTCGCCATCATTCCCTCGATCAACCGCCTGCCGCTGGCGGGCGTCACCACCAATTACTTCTTCGGCCGAGACATTCTCATGCTGCAGGTTCGCAGCAATGTTCAGCGTCTGCCGTCGCGCATCGTCAAGCGCATTTTCGACATCATCGTTTCCACTTTTCTGCTCGTGACGCTGTCCCCTTTGTTCGTGATCATCGCCATCGCGATCAAGCGGGCGGATCCGGGCAAGATCACCTACGCGCACCGGCGGGTCGGGCGTGACGGCGTGCCGTTCGATTGCCTGAAATTCCGCACCATGGTCACGGACGCCGACGCGCGCCTGCAGCGTTGGCAAGACGAAAACCCCGACCTCTACGAAGAATATCGCCGTACGTTCAAACTGAAAGACGACCCGCGCATCACCGGCATCGGCAAATGGCTGCGCCGGACCAGCCTGGACGAGCTGCCACAGCTCTGGAACGTGCTGATGGGCCATATGAGTCTGGTGGGACCGCGGCCGGTCGTGCAGCGCGAACTGGAAGAATATTACGGTCCGGCAGCCCAGCTCTATGTCCGCACCCGGCCGGGAATGACTGGCCTCTGGCAGGTCAGCGGCCGCAGCGACACCAGCTACGAGCGCCGGGTCTTCCTGGATGAGTGGTACATCCTGAACTGGTCGTTCTGGTACGACATCGTCATCCTGATCCAGACCGCCTGGATCGTGGCGACCGGCAAGGGCGCCTTCTAGCCAACGCTCGCCAAGACCGCCTGGATGATCCGGTCCTGGACGGCTTCGTCCAAATAGGAATGCATAGGCAGGCTCACCACCGTCTGCGACAGGGCTTCGCTCACCGGGGTCGGGGCGCTGGGGAAATACCCATAGGCTTTCTGTTTCGACAGCGGGATCGGATAATAGACCGCCGTCGGCACACCGGCCCCTTTCAAGTCCGCCTGGAACTTGGCGCGGCCTTCCACTTTCAGCGTGTATTGCGCCCAGGTCGAGGTCGCGCCCTCGATCACATGCGGCGTCGCGATGCGGTTGGAGCCGGCGAACGCCGCGTTATACCGGCGCGCCACGCGGTTGCGGGCCTCGATCTCGTCCGGGAAGATTTTCAGCTTTTCGATCAGGATCGCCGCCTGGATGGTGTCCAGGCGCGAGTTGAGGCCAATGCGGACATGCTCGTAACGGTCGCTGCCCTGGCCAGGCATGCGAAGCGACAGCAACACATCCTTCGGCGCATCGTCATTGGTGAAGCAGGCGCCGCCATCGCCATAACAGCCGAGCGGCTTGGCCGGGAAGAAGCTGGTCGCCGCCGCATCGCCGATCGCCCCGGCGCGCTTGCCGTCCAGAAGGCCGCCAAAGCCCTGTGCGGTGTCGCAGAATAGCTTCAGGCCTTCGCGGGCCGCGATCGGTGCCAGCGCCCGGTAATCGGCCGGCTGTCCGAAAAGGTCGACCGGCATCACCACTTTGGGCCTCAGCTTGCCGTCCCGCTTCACCAGCGCGATGGC
>JAFKFF010000357.1 GCA_017307315.1 Alphaproteobacteria bacterium | reverse complement strand
CCGTCCATGGCGCCGAAGAAATTGGATTCCGCTTCGATGGTCTTGCGGCGGATCTTGGCTTCCTTTTCGTCGATCAGGCCGGCGGAGAGATCGGCGTCGATCGCCATCTGCTTGCCCGGCATGGCGTCCAGGCTGAAGCGGGCGGCGACTTCGGCGATGCGGCCCGAGCCTTTGGTGATGACCACGAAATTGACGATGATCAGGATGGCGAAGACGATCAGGCCGATGACGAAATTGCCCTGCATGATCAGCTTGCCGAAGGCCTGGATGACGTAGCCCGAAGCGTCGGTGCCTTCATTGCCGTGACTGAGGATGAGGCGTGTCGAAGCCAGGTTCAGCGCCAGCCTGAGCATGGTGGTGATCAGAAGGATGGCGGGGAAGGAGCTGAATTCCAGCGGCTTGCGGATGAACACCGCCGTCATCAGGATCAGGATCGAGAAGCTGAGCGAGAAAGCCAGCGAGACGTCGAGCAGCCAGGTGGGCAGCGGCAGGATGAGCACCACCAGGATCGCCATGATGCCGATGGCGAGGCCCAGATCGCTCTTCTTGATATGGTCGAGGACCTTGCCGGGCGAAAGGTCGAGCCCGCCTGCCGGTGCCGCGCTGGTGATGTCGGTCATGTGCTAATCAGCCCGCCAGCCTTTGTTCGCCATGGCTCGGTATCGAAAGCCCGGCGTCGGAATATTCGCGCAGCTTGTTGCGCAGGGTGCGGATCGAGATGCCCAGGATGTTGGCGGCATGGGTGCGGTTGCCCAGGCAATGATCGAGCGTGTCCAGGATCAGGTCGCGCTCCACATCGGCGACGGTGCGCCCGACCAGGTTGCGGGTCGCCACCGTGGCGGAGGTCACCGCGTCGCGGACGGAGGCATCGAGCGGCGCGGGCGCCTGGTGTCCGACCTGGGTGCCGTCGGGCAGGCGGATGGCTTCCGGAGCGATTTCCGCGCCCTGCGCCAAAAGCACGGCGCGATGGATGGTGTTCTCCAGTTCGCGGACATTGCCGCGCCAGGGATGGGAGAGCAGCAAACGCTCGGTCGCGCCTGCCAGCGGGCGGAACGGCACGCCATTGGCCTCGGCATATTTGCGGGCGAAATGCTGCGAAAGGGCGCGGATGTCCTTGGGCCGCTCGCGCAAGGCGGGCAGGCGCAGATTGACCACGTTCAGGCGATAGAGAAGGTCTTCGCGGAAGGTGCCGTGCTTGACCGCGTCGGCCAGGTCGCGGTTGGAGGTGGCGATGATGCGGATATCGACCTTGACCGGCTTGGTGCCGCCGACGCGGTCGATTTCGCGTTCCTGGATCGCGCGCAGCAGCTTGGCCTGAAGCCGGGCATCCATCTCGCTGATTTCGTCCAAGAGCAGAGTGCCGCCATTGGCTTCTTCGAACTTGCCGATGCGCCGGGCGATGGCGCCGGTGAAGGCGCCTTTCTCGTGACCGAATAATTCGGATTCCAGCAGGTTCTCCGGAATGGCGGCGCAATTGACCGAGATGAAGGGCTTGTCGGCGCGCGCGGATTTGCGGTGGACATAGCGCGACAGGACCTCCTTGCCGGTGCCGCTTTCGCCGGTCACCAGGATCGAGGCCTCGCTGCCCGCGATCTGGTCGGCCAGGGCCAGCACGGCGCCCATCGCATCGTCCTCGAACACCAGTTGATGGGATTCATCGGCGACCGCGGCCAGCACCGCGGCGATCAATTCGGCGTCGGCGGGAAGCGGCAGATATTCCTTGGCGCCGGCGCGGATGGCATCCACCGCGCGGCGGGTATCGGTGCCGATGCCGCAGGCGACAACGGGCGTGCAGATGCGCTCGGCGGCAAGGCCGCGCACCAAAGTGCCGATCTCCAAAGTCACGTCGCAGAACACCAGGTCGGCGCCAGCGCCGCCGCGCAGGGAGCCCAGCGCCTGCTCGATCGAGCCGGCATGGGTGACCTTCGCCCCCCGCTCCATCGCGATCTTGGTGGCGGCGCCGATCTGGCCGTTGAGGCTTCCGACGATAAGCAGACGCATGGTTTTTCTCCCGCCGGTTCTTAAGCCTGACCGGCTTTGATGATTTCCGTCATGGTGACGCCCAGCCGGTCTTCGACCAGCACGACTTCGCCGCGCGCCACCAGACGGTCATTGACATAGATGTCGATGGCTTCGCCGACCTTGCGGTCCAGTTCGACCACCGTGCCCTTGCCCAGCTTGAGCAGCTGGCTCACTTCCATGGCGCTCTTGCCCAGGATGGCGGAGACCGTCACCGGCACGTCGAACACCGCTTCCAGGTCCTGGGCGGTATGCTTTTGCTGCGCTTCGCCGGAGCTTTCGCCGTTCAGGAGCGAGGCGGGCTGGGCGCCCTGGGTGGCGCTCAGATCGGGCAGGTCCACATTGTCGGTGCCGGACATGACTTATCCTTTCAACTCGTCTGTGCTGTCGAAAAACGGCGCGCGATCAGCGCATCCAACGCGGCGTCGATGGCGGCCTGGCTGCGCTCGCTGCCGCCGCCGCGCCATTCGATGCGGCAATCGGCGCCCGCGATGGCGGGATCGGCGGCCGGCAGCGATCTTGGCTTCCAGCGCCGCGATCACGTCGGGGGCGGCGCGCAAGGTGATACGGGGTTCGCCGAGCGCCTGGTGCATGGCTTCGCGCAAGGCATGCTCGACTTCGCCGGCCGGACAGGCGGCGAGGACGGCGCCGGCGATCTTGCGGGCCGTGGCCAGCGCCAATCTCGCCGCTTCGGCGCGCAGGGTCTCGATCTCGGCATGGCTGTTGTCCAGCGCGGCGCGCAACGAAACGATCAGAAGGGCGGTGGTGCGCTCCATATTTTCGGCCGCGCGGGCGGATGCGGCGGCGGCGCCCTTGGCCTCGGCCTTGGCGCACATCGCCTCGATCTCCTCGACCGTCAGGGTCTGCTTCTGGCGCGCGCGCGCGGTGTCGGAGACCACATCGCTGGGGCCGCGGAACTCGGTGTCGAAGGTGAATTTGGCGCTGGCGGTCATCAGTAGATCAGCTCGTCTTCGCTGTTGCCGCCGGCGATCATGATCTCGCCCTTGTTGGCGAGATCCTTGGCGACATTGACCATCCGCATCTGGGCCTCGTCGACGTCCTTCAGGCGGACCGGACCCATCGCTTCCATGTCCTCGCGCAGGATTTTGCCGGCGCGCTCGCTCATATTGGTGAAGAAGACGTCGCGCAAACTGTCGGTGGCGCCCTTCAGGGCCAGGCCCAGCTTGTCCTTCTCCACATTGCGCAAAAGGGTCTGGATCGAGCCCGGATCGAGCTTGGCGAGGTCCTCGAAGGTGAACATCAAAGCCTTGATGCGCTCGGCGCTGTCGCGCGAACGTTCTTCCAGGGCGGTGATGAAGCGGCTTTCGGTCTGGCGGTCGAAATTGTTGAAGATTTCCGCCATCTGCTCATGGGCGTCGCGCTTGGCGGTGCGCGCCAGGTTGGACATGAACTCCACCCTGAGGGTCTGCTCGACCTTGTCCAGAATGTCCTTCTGTACGCTTTCCATGCGCAGCATGCGCTGCACCACTTCCAGGG
>JAFKFF010000356.1 GCA_017307315.1 Alphaproteobacteria bacterium | reverse complement strand
CAGCGCTCAACGGCAACGAACATTGCCCTTGTCGATGGATTGTCCCAGCAAGGCGCCGCCGCCCGCGCCCAGCAAAGTGCCCAGCGTGTCGCCGCCCAACGCATTGCCCAAAAGTCCGCCCGCGATGGCGCCGACCACCAGGCCGGTGGTGCCGTCGCTGCGCCGGCAATAGTAGCGTCCGTCGCCACCCCGATAGATGCGGTCCCGCCGGCTGAGCCGGCGCTCCTTGTAGCGTCCGGCGTGATAGTGGCGGGCAGGGTCCCAGCGGTGGTCGTTGCGGTCTCCGTCCCACCGATAATTGTGCCCGCGCTGCGCGAAGGCCGGTGCCGGCAACGACACCGGCGCGGCGACAAGAACTGCCAGAAAAATTCCTACGAGATGTTTGCGCATTTTTGATCCTTTCCCGTGCCGGCGTGAATGCGGCTTCAGACATTCAACAACGCATGATCGCCAACAGACGCAGCGCGGAAATTATGATGGTCGAGAAACGTGCGCCCGCAAAGACGCAAATGTCGGGAACGATTTCTGCGCTGGCGCATTTCGGGACGCTTGCAGGCGCGCGGGGGATCTCGTTCACGCTTGCCCGAAAGATGTTGCCAATGGTCGAGCGAGCGGTGCCGTCCAACCGCGCCTCTTAGTTAAGCCCTTGCAACAATGGGCGCAAATGCCGCCGCTGCCTTTGCACCTCGGGGCTGCATCCGTTAGCGTCTGACCGTCTCCATGGTTGATTCGGTGTGACGCGCCAGGGCTTGCGACTTTTCCTTATTTCCGGCGTGAGCCTGATCGCAGCGGCTTGCGGCACGACCCGCGTTGCGCCTCCGCCGGAAACCAACGCTGTCACGGTTCCCCGCAATGCCGGCGTCTACAAGGTCGGCAATCCCTACCAGATCGACAATGTCTGGTATTACCCGCATGAGCAGCCCGATTATGACGAGACCGGCATCGCTTCCTGGTACGGTCCGACCTTCTACGGAAAATCCACCGCCAATGGCGAAGTCTATGACGGCAACGCGCTGACCGCCGCGCACCGCACTTTGCCGATGCCGGTCAATGTCCGTGTCACCAATCTTCAGAACGGCAAATCCATCGTGGTGCGGGTGAACGATCGCGGACCTTACGCGCGCGGCCGCATCATCGATCTTTCCCGGCGTGCGGCCGAACTGCTGGACGTGGTGCAGAGCGGAACCGCCCGCGTGCGGGTTACTTATCTAGGCCGCGCCGACTTGGAAGGGGGAGGCGCGCCGCCGCCGGCCACCCCGCCGGAAATTGCTTCTGCCTTGCCGGCCGTGCCTTCCGGCAAGGTCGACAGTTCGACGCTCGGCGCCGTGCCGGGCGCGCCTGTCGCTCCGCCGGTCACGCAAAAGCCGTTGCCGGCGCCTGTCGCGCCGCCGCCGGTGCAGGTTGCCGCCGCTACCCAGCCGACAGGTCAGGTGATGCAGGAGCCGGTTCCCGCCGCCACCCGCCTCTATATCCAGGTAGGCGCCTTTTCGAAGATGGAAAATGCCCGCACGCTTCTGAACAAGCTGGGGGGCGATCTTCGGATTTCGGCCATTCAACGAAACGGCCAAACCCTGTACCGGGTGAGGACCGGCCCGCTCAATTCGGTCGAAGATGCCGACGCCGCCCTGTCCCGCATCACCGGTGCGGGCAGCAATGACGCCCATATCGTGGTCGACCAGTAGTGAGTGCCACCGGAGTAGACACATGCGCCGCCTTCTGATTGCCCTGTCCCTGTCGACGCTCTTGGCGCTGCCCGCGCAAGCTGCGCTCGACACCAACGCAGAACACGCGCTTCTGATGGATGCGGCGAGCGGGCAGGTGCTGTGGCAGAAGGATGGCCTGACACCGATGCCGCCGGCCTCCATGTCCAAGCTGATGACCCTGGAGCTTCTGTTCCAGCGCCTGAAGGATGGGCGGATCAAGCTCACCGATACCTTGCCGGTGTCGGAGCGCGCCTGGCGCACCCAGGGCTCCAAGATGTTCGTGGAGCTGAATTCCCGCATCCCGGTCGAAGCCCTGATCCGGGGCATCATCATCGATTCGGGCAACGATGCCTGCGTGGTGGTGGCCGAGGGGCTTGGCGGCACGGTCGAAGGCTTCGCCGACATGATGAACAAGCGGGCCAAGGAGATCGGGCTCGCCCAATCGCATTTCGTCAATCCGGACGGGTTGCCGGAGCCGCCGGGCCAGATGATGAGCGCGCTGGATCTGGCCAAGCTCGCCCGCCACCTGATCCGCGACTATCCGAGCTACTATCACTATTTCAGCGAGAAGGAATTCACCTGGCACAATATCACCCAGCCCAACCGCGATCTGGTGCTGGGCTCTTTGCCGGGCGCCGACGGCCTGAAGACCGGACACATCGATGCTTCGGGTTACGGCATCACCATTTCGGCCAAGCGCGGGGATGTACGCTTCATCCTGGTTCTCAACGGATTGCGTTATCCCCAGTATAAGAATGACTATTTCCCGAATATCAAGCGCGCCGAAGAAGCCGGGCGGCTGATGGATCTGGCGTTCCGGGAATTCCGTCCCTTCACCATCGCCGCCGCCGGCAAGGTGGTCGGGCAGGCGACCGTCAAGGAAGGCAAGGCGGCCA
>JAFKFF010000011.1:5956-6793 GCA_017307315.1 Alphaproteobacteria bacterium | reverse complement strand
TATTGCGGGTATATTGTTCATGACCCGGCGTGTCGGCGACGATGAATTTTCGCCGATCGGTTGCGAAGAAACGGTAGGCCACGTCGATGGTGATGCCCTGCTCCCGCTCCGCTTCCAGGCCATCCACCAGAAGCGCGAAATCGATCTCCTCCCCCGCGGTACCGAACTTGCGGGAATCCTTTTCCAGCGCCGACAGCGTGTCTTCGAAGAGCAATTTGGTGTCGTACAGCAGCCGTCCGATCAGGGTGGATTTGCCGTCATCGACGCTGCCGCAGGTGAGAAAGCGCAGGAGCGACTTCTTTTCCTGCGCGGCGAGGAAAGTCTGCAGCGCGGTCCGGGGGGCGTTCACTAGAAGTACCCCTCTTTCTTTTTCTTCTCCATCGAGGCTTTTTCGTCGCCATCGATCAACCGGCCCTGGCGCTCGCTGGTGCGCGCGGTGAACATCTCCGTGACGATCGCTTCCAAGGTATCGGCGCTGCTTTCGATGGCGCCGGTCAGGGGATAGCAGCCCAAAGTGCGGAAACGCACCAAGCGCTCCTCCAGCACCTCGCCCGGCAGAAGCGCCATGCGCTCATCGTCCCGCATGATCAACGTACCGCCGCGCGCCACGACCGGACGGCGCGCCGCGAAATAAAGCGGCACGATGGGGATATTCTCGGCCAGGATATATTGCCAGATGTCGAGTTCGGTCCAATTCGAGAGCGGGAAAACGCGTATGCTTTCGCCCTTGGCGATGCGGGTGTTGTAGACCCGCCAGAATTCGGGCCGCTGGTTCTTGGGGTTCCAGCCATGATGATGATCGCGGAAGGAGAAGATCCGCTCTTTGGCGCGGCTCTT
>JAFKFF010000011.1:2165-5951 GCA_017307315.1 Alphaproteobacteria bacterium | reverse complement strand
GCGCGGCTCTTTTCCTCGTCGCGGCGCGCGCCGCCGAAGGCCGCGTCGAATCCATGGCGGTCGAGCGCTTGCTTCAGGCTTTCGGTTTTCATCACCTGGGTGTGAAGCGACGAACCGGAATCGAATGGATTGATGCCCCGGCGTACACCCTCCTCGTTGATATGCACGATCAGGTCCAGGCCCAGCCGCCTGGCGGTTTGATCACGAAATGCGATCATCTCCCGGAATTTCCAGGTGGTGTCGACATGCATGAGCGGAAATGGCGGCTTGGCGGGATAAAACGCCTTCATCGCCAGGTGCAGCATCACCGACGAATCCTTGCCGATGGAATAGAGCATCACGGGATTGGAAAATTCCGCCGCAACTTCGCGCATGATGTGGATGCTCTCGGCTTCCAGGCGGCGCAAATGAGAAATTACAGTCTTATCAGCGGACAATTTTGGCAACCCCAAACATGGATTGTGAAATAGGCGGATTTGACCTTGGGCGCAAGCGGTCCGGATTAGCGCAAAGTTTTGGTGGTCAGCGCCGGGGGCACCGCCTGGGTTTCGACGGAGAAGCGCACGCGGCCAATGGCGCGGCCGTCGGCGGTGGCGATATTGACGCGCCATTGCCCCGGCCGGGGCGCGGTCTTGATGGAATAGGCGCGATACCCGTCTTCCCGCCCGCCGCGGATGGTGAAGCGGATGGTCTGCTGCTCCAGCCATGCGCCATTCCTGGGATCGCGCCACTCCCAGCGATGCAGGATCCCCGTGGTCAGCCGGTAGGGCGCGAAGATGGCGCTGTAGAGATAAAGCTTGTCTCCGGGCTGGATGTGCTCGACGGGAAAGGTGCCGAACAAGGCGCGCCAGCGGGGCGGCTCATTCTCCACCGCGACCTGATAGTCTCCCCCCTGCCGCTCGATGTCGTGATAGACGCCGGCGTCCGACAGAACCAACGGCAGGGGCGGCAGCACCTTCAGGAAGTAAGCGAGATTGATGAAGGCGGTGATCACGATCATGCCGGCGGCGATCTGCATCCGCGCCACGCGATAGCGGTCATGTCCCAGAACGGCGAGCGTCTGGAGATAGAAGAAAAACACCACCATGGCGATCCCGCCCGACATCAGAAAGGGCACGGTGCCGATCTGAGCGCTCACCACCGGAACCAGCAGGATCGCGTAGGAATAGAGCGAGATGAAAAAAAGAAGCGCCGAAAAGACCAGCCGGGCGTGGTAGCGCCGCAGATATTCATTGCCGATGAAGATACCGGCCATGGCCAGCAGAAAGGGCCAGGATGCGCTGATGGAGGCGCTGCGGATATAAAAAACGCAGAAGCCTGAGAGCAGGCATCCCAGCGCGAACTGCGCCACAAAAACCAGGATGGTGCGCGTGCGCTCGGTGGGCTTGCGGTCGTCCGGCCGCGACTCCAAGGCGTGCAGAATCGCGATGGTGGCGCCCGCGATGATCAGATAGCCGATGAAAACGGCCTGGGTCATCGGCCGGTCGATCCGCCCAAAGGCATAGCTATCAAAGGCGAAACCGCCGGCCAGCGACAGCGCCGATAGATGCCGCTCATGCGCGCGCGCCCAGCTTACGGTATATTCGAAATGCTCAATGGCCCGCATGGCGCGACGTCAAACCCCAACCCGCGGAAAGGGTGCCCAAGCGCTTTGGCGGGATTAAGGCAGGGCCTGAGAACCTAAAGACCGATCTTCAGGCGCGCCTCGAGCGAGGCGCCGAACCCGTCATGGGGCGGCAGCTGATGATCCTGCAGGCGCCCCGCCAGATCGAGCTTCATCCAGCGCAGCGGCAATGTAACCCGAACCTCGCCCATATTGATGGTCCTGGGCACAGGCGAAAGAATATTGGCGCCGAGAGAATGGCTGTCTCCGATATTGGCGTGATGAAAGCTCAACTCGTAAAACCGTCCGCCGGCATCAGACCAGGAGCCTTGCAGCGAAAAGAGCCGCGAATCGTCGTCCAGGCTGAAGCCGATGGTGCGGCCCCGGTACCGCATTCCGTCCGGATACGTCCCGTTGGTATAGGAAAACCCATACAGGAAATCACCGAAGCTGAAGATATCGAGGGTCGACCGGCTATCGGTGTATTCGGCTGTCAGCCGAACCGGATTCTTTGCGGTCGGAATAAAGATGCTCGCTCCGAAAAGGTGGCTGGTACCGGAATGCGTGATTGGCGATGAATCTTCGTTCATCAACTGCATGTAGATCTGGGCGGGCACACCGCCGATCGAACGACTGTATTTGATGTCGATGAGGCCCTGGTCATTGGTCTTGTTGGTGTGGACCGGATCGTTGTTGAAATCGAAATAATCCCGAAGCGGCACGCAGGCATGCCCGTCGCCGCAGAATTCCTCCGTCCGGGCCAGGCCGATTTCCAATCCGGGGGCCGGGTTAAAGGTAAAGCGTAGCGCGTTGTAGAACGTATTCTCCTGGATGCGCGGCCCGTCCAGCAGGCCGACAAAGAATTCCGCTTGCCAGGGCCCCAGCCAGCGCAGGACAGGCCAAGTCGAAGCGGTGGTTTCCAGCCGCTCCAGCCCGATCTGAGGCATGGGCCGGGCATTGTTGGAAGTGCGAGAGGTATCCGCCGTAAACCAGAACAGGACCCAGTTTCTCCGCCAGGTAGGATTCGTCCGGCATCAATTTGGTCCCGTTCCCCCGGAAATCCCGGGTGAACCCGCCCAGGGCCAGCCGCAAGGCCGTGGACGGCGAATTATAGTCCAGCACGAACTGCGCCTGCCCGTCGCCGCGCCCCAGCCCATCGAAGCCATAGACGACATTGGGCGTGGTCGCAGCGCCGACATCCAGCCCGGCCGACAGTCCCGGCCGGTTTTCCGCCCGAGCACGCGCCAACACGCGCGCCGCGGCCTCCCGTACCATGGCGGGCTGCCTGGCCAGGCTATTGCCCCTCAGGGCCTGGACCACGCTCTGCCAGGGAAGGGGCCAGTGGGTCGTGATATCGTCCAATACGCCGGCCGACGCCAGGATTTCGATATCGCCGCGCAGCTGATTGTCGCCGACCTCCGCCCAGGGGGACGCCAAAGAGGGCAGCACACCACACAGCAGGACGCCCATGGCCAGGCACACCCGCCTCGCCCAATTTCCGCTTTTCATCAACCAGTTCCCTCGCGCGCGGGCACCATAAGGAGTTTGCCGCACAGCGGAAACCATTTTCGTGAGGCGTCAGGCTGGCAGCCAGGGCTGCGCATCCCGGCATGCCCGACACCATGGCTCGCACCTGCGCCTTCGGCAGAACTCTTTCCTGCCTGAAAGCGCTTCCGCCGGTCCTCGCCCGCCCCGATTTTGGCCCTAAGCCCCGGGAAACTGGACATTAATGGCAGGCCCATGTCATGAAACAGCCCCCTTCAGAAGGCTCCAAAATGTCCGTCACCAAGCCCGTCCGCAAAGCCGTTTTCCCCGTCGCCGGCATGGGCACCCGCTTTCTTCCCGCCACCAAGGCCGTGCCGAAGGAAATGCTGCCGGTGGTGGACAAGCCGGTCATCCAATATGCGGTCGAAGAGGCCCGCGAGGCCGGCATCGAGCAATTCGTTTTCATCACCGGCCGCGGCAAGCACGTCATCGAAGACCATTTCGACCATGCCTACGAGTTGGAATCGCTTTTGGAGGCGCGCGAGAAGACCGCCGAACTGGACAGCCTTCTCGAATCGCTACCCCTGACCGGATCCGTCGGCTTCATTCGCCAGCAGCAGCCGTTGGGCCTGGGTCATGCGGTATGGTGCGCCCGGCACTTCGTGGGCAACGAGCCCTTCGCGGTGCTCCTGCCCGAC
>JAFKFF010000011.1:0-2133 GCA_017307315.1 Alphaproteobacteria bacterium | reverse complement strand
AACCAAGCGTTACGGCGTGGTCGATCCCGGCATCGCCCGGGGAAATGCCACCGAAGTGAAGGGCGTGGTGGAAAAACCCGATCCGGCCAAGGCCCCATCCAATCTTTGCATCATCGGCCGCTACATCCTGCAGCCGGAAATCTTCGCGGAACTGGACCGGCAGGAGCGGGGCGCCGGCAATGAAATCCAGTTGACCGACTCCATGGCCAAGATGATCGGCCGGATGCCGTTTCATGCCGTCAAGACCAACTGCGCCCGCTTCGATTGCGGCGACAAGGTCGGCTTCCTGCACGCCAATATCGCCGTCGGCCTGTCGCGACCCGATATCGCACCCTCGCTGCGCGCCATTCTGAAGACGATCACACCATAAGGGGGCCGCGTGAGGCGGATATTCGCGCTCGCCGCCTGCTGTCTGCTTGGGGCCTGCAATTCGTCGGGCAGCTCGGGCTATGGCCAATATTACCAAGTCTTGCGGGACAGCGTGGCGGCAAGCTTTGGCAACGGGCGGATCACCCGAGACCAAGCCGCCGCGATCCCTTACGCCAGCATGGGCTACCGGCTGAACCGCGAAAATGAACGGCTTGTGGTTCTGGCAACCGATGCCAATGGCGAACAGCTTTGGACATCCGCCGCCCATATCGT
Organism: Alphaproteobacteria bacterium; assembly: GCA_017307315.1. Taxonomy (GTDB): domain Bacteria; phylum Pseudomonadota; class Alphaproteobacteria; order Micropepsales; family Micropepsaceae; genus Rhizomicrobium. Next base: position 1,491 of record JAFKFF010000011.1, on the reverse strand, counting down.
GATCGTGACGCGCGGGGGCCGGATTACCCGCACCGTGGGATTGGAACACGACATTGCCAGCATGGCGCCGAAGTTCGGGCAACAATTGCCCGAACTCGCCAGCGCGCTCAAAGGAACACTGACCTATACGCGGGTCCAGGATTTTCCTTCCCTGCCCGCCTATGATGTGACTTTGGCCTGCACCCTGTCCGCCAAGGGCGCGCAGACCGTGACCGTTCTGGGGCGCGGCATAGCGACCGTCAGGATCGACGAGACCTGCCGGAGCGCCAGTCCCCGCTGGTCTTTCACGAACAATTATTGGATCGACCCGGCCACCGGCCTCAGCTGGCGCAGCCGTCAGTATATCGGCCCACAAGGCGACCGGATCGACACTGAAATCCTGCGCCCGCCGGGCTAAAAAAATAAGGGAGCGGCAAGGCCTGGTTCCCGTCGTGGTGGTCGTGGAGGTAGACGTCGTGGTCGCGGTCACGACATTGTCGTTGCCGCCGCCCGATGCCACCAGCGCGATACCGCCGGCGACCACGCCCAGACCCAGAACCATCAGCATGGTGTTGTCGGCGGCCTGCGCTTTCTGCACGCCCGCCGGTTTACCGGGAGCGAGCGGCGCCGCGGCATTCGTGCCGGCAAAGGCGCTGGAAACAAGCAGGCTCGTCGCCAGGATGGCCGCACCGATAGTCCGCATGGAAAACTCCTCTAATGGTCTGTCTACCCTGCACTTTTTTACGCAGCCGCAGACGGCAATGTCAATGAACCGGTAAACGGGAGAAAGTTGCAGCGATCCAAGCCCCTCGTTATGGCGAACTTCGCCAAACTTAACTTTCCCAACGTGGAACTCTGCTATCAGTTGCAGTCTTTCCGATCCGAAGGACAATTTTATGGCTCGTTTACACCCCGTTATCCTTTCGGGCGGCGTAGGTTCCAGGCTCTGGCCCCTCTCCAGAAGCCTTTTTCCCAAGCAATTACTTGCACTTGCGGGTGATAGCAGTCTGATTCAGGACACAGCGCGCCGGGCGGTGGGGCCAGGATTTTCCGACCCCGTCATCGTGTGCAATGTCGAGCACCGTTTCCTGATCGCCGAGCAGATGCGGGAGGCGGGTATTGCTCCAGACGCCATCCTGCTGGAGCCCCAGGGCCGCAATACGGCGCCTGCGGCCGCCATAGCGGCTCTCCGGATCACCGAAAAAGACCCCGATGGCCTTCTCCTGTTGATGCCGGCCGACCATGTCATCCGCGACGCGCAAGCCTTCGCCGGAGCCGTCGATTCGGCTTCCGCTGCCGCATTGCGGGGCCATCTGGTGACCTTCGGGATCGCCCCAACCGGACCGGAAACGGGCTATGGCTATGTCCAGCGCGGACCGAAGTTGTACGAAACCGCACACAGCTTCGCCGTGCGCCGCTTTGTCGAAAAGCCGGACCGGGACACCGCCACCGCTTATATCGCGGCAGGCGACTATTACTGGAACAGCGGCATGTTCCTGTTCCAGGCAAAAA
>JAFKFF010000010.1 GCA_017307315.1 Alphaproteobacteria bacterium | reverse complement strand
CAAGACTACTTGCGATAGCGACCACCCTCGCGGGCGCCTGGCCCCATGCCGGTTTGGCCGCCGCCGCGCTTCTTGTCCTGCAAGGCCTGCTGCTCGCGGCAACCGCGCGCAACCACCGCATATCTCTTCCGGCGGGCCTGGCCTTGCGCTGAATTCATGCGGCATTCGTTATGTCGCGGAAGCATAATCGGGACGGGCTAGCCTTGTCCCCATGGGGGAATTCTCATGACCATTTCGCCGATTTCATCCGAGGACGAAAAAGCCGGGGCCCTGATCGCCTCTGCCCGTGCGCTGCTCACGGATGAGGATGAGCGGCGCTTTTTCGATGCCCTTTACGGCGCCGCGGCCAGCGAAGACATCACGCGGGGCGGCGCCGAAAGCCTGGCGGCGCTGGCCCGCGCGGCCTGGATGCAAGCCGCCCGGCACAAAAAAGGCGAGATTCAGATCGCGTTCCTGGAAAACGGCGACGCCCAAGATCCCGAAAGCATCGTCGTCGCCGTCAATGACGACCGGCCTTTCCTGTTCGATTCCGCCCTGGCCGCCGCCGTCGCGGCGGGGGGCCGCATCCGCGCCGCCTTCCATCCCATCCTCGACATCAGGGGCAAGCCGACCAGCGTGATCGTGCTGGCGATGGATGTCCTGGCGGGGCCGGTGGCGGAAGAGGGTTTGCGCGAAAGCCTTGCCGCCAGCTTCGCGCAAGGGCGCGACGCCGTGCGCGACTGGAAAGCGATGCTGGCGCGCCTGCGCGAGGCGCGCGACGGGCTGGCGGCCCGTCCGCCGCAACATACCGACATCGAGGAAGACATCGCCTTCCTGGATTGGCTGGGCGACAATCATTTCACCTTCCTGGGCGCGCGCGACTATGCGCTGGCGGCCGATGGCGCGCATGGCCGGCTCGATCCGGTGCCCGGCAGCGGTCTGGGCGCGCTTTCCGACGAAGAGGCGCGCGTCATCCGCCAGAGCGCCGAGCGGCCCGCCCTGACCCGCGAGGTGCGCGCCTATCTCGACCAGCCCGAGCCCCTGATCGTCACCAAATCCAACGCGCGCAGCCTGGTGCACCGGCGCGCGCATATGGACTATATCGGCGTCAAGACCTTCGACACGCAAGGCCGCTTCCATGGCGAGCGGCGCTTCGTCGGGCTCTTCACCTCCGGCGCCTACAATCTTTCGCCGCGCGAGATCCCGCTCCTGCGCAAAAAATGCGCCGCCGTGATGGCGCGCGCGGGGCTGGCGCCCGCCAGCCATGACGGCAAGGCCCTGGCGCATATCCTCGACAGCTTTCCCCGCGACGAGCTGTTCCAGGTTTCCGAAGATGAATTGTTCGAGACCGCCACCGGAATCCTCCGGCTGGGCGGCCGCCCCAAGGTCAAGCTTTTCCTGCGTTTCGACCGTTTCGACCGCTTCGTTTCGGCCCTGCTGTTCGCGCCGCGCGACCACGTCAACAGCGAACTCAGGCTGAGGATTCACGCGCTGCTGGCGCGGGCGCTGGATGGGCGCATGTCGGCCGCCATTCCCGCCATCGACGAAAGCGCGCTGGTGCGCGTTCACTACATCATCGGCCGCAATCCCGGCCCCAGGCCCCAGGTCGATGTGCGCGCGCTGGAACGGCAGATCGCCGATGCGATCCGCACCTGGGACGACGCCTTCCTGGACGCGATGATCGGATTGCACAGCCGCGCCGAAGGCCTGCGCCGGGCGGGGCTGCGCGCGGCGCATTTCACGCCAGGCTATCGCAGCATTTTCAGCGCCGACACCGCCGCCGCCGATCTCAATATCCTGGAGGCGCTCGCCGCGCGCACCGACGGCTTGAAGGTCGAAGCCCGCGCCTATCGCAAGGAGGACGACGCGCACAGCGCCTTGCGCCTGAAGCTCTATGTGCTGGGCGACGTCCTGCCTTTGTCGGCCTCGCTGCCCATCTTCGAAAATCTGGGCCTGAACGTGATCGCCGAAGACGCGTTTCCCGTGTCCTTCAAGCGCGACGGCGGCTGGAGCGAGGAAGGCGCCATCCTGGATTTCCAGATGGAGCGCGCCGATGGCGAGGCCGCCGGGCTGGCGGAAATCGCTGAGCCGCTGCGCGATGTGTTCCAGGCCGTCGCGGGCGGCGCGGCGGAAAGCGATGGCTTCAACCGCCTGGTGATCGGCGCCGGACTCGATTGGCGCGACGTCGCGATCCTGAGGACGGTCGCGAAATTCCTGCGCCAGGCCGCCTTCGCCTTCAGCCAGGACTATATGGAGCAGGCGCTCTCCCGCAATCCGGAGATCGCCGCCCTCCTGGTCCAGCTTTTTCACGCCCGGCTGGATCCCGAAAGCCGCTCCGACGCGGAAGCCGAACGCATCCAAGGAGCGATCGAAGCCGCGCTCGCCAATGTGCCCAGCCTGGACGACGACCGCATCATCCGGCGGTTCCGCAACGTGATCGCCAGCATCCTGCGCACCAACCGCTACCAGGCTGGCTCGGCCACCATCGCCATCAAGCTGGAATCCGCCAGGCTCGATGAATTGCCCGCGCCCCGGCCCTGGCGAGAAATCTTCGTCTATTCGCCGCAAATGGAAGGCGTGCATCTGCGCTTCGGCAAGGTAGCGCGCGGCGGCCTGCGCTGGTCGGACCG
>JAFKFF010000009.1 GCA_017307315.1 Alphaproteobacteria bacterium | reverse complement strand
CTGTCGGCGCGGCATGGCGACAATGTCATAGCCAAAAGCGCGCGCACCCCCTGGTATGACGGACCCTCACTGCTCGATCATCTGGCAAGGGTGGACGTGGACGGCGCCCTGGTGGACCGGGCTTTCCGCATGCCGGTGCAATGGGTGAACCGGCCCAATCTCGATTTCCGCGGTTTCGCGGGGACGCTGGCAAGTGGCCGGATTCGGCAAGGCGATGCCGTCGCCGTGGCCAAATCGGGGCGCGCTTCCAAGGTTGCGCGCATCGTAGCCGGAGACGGCGACCAACTCGAAGCGGTGGCGGGCGACGCCGTCACCATCACCCTGGCGGATGAAATCGATATCTCTCGCGGCGATGTCCTCTGCGCGCCGGAGCAGCGGCCGGACGTGTCTGACCAGTTCGCGGCGCATCTTCTCTGGATGGCCGAGGAGGAGATGCTGCCGGGGCGGCCTTATCTGCTGAAGCTTGCGACGGCCACCGTTCCGGCAACGATTTCGGCGCTGAAGCACAAGGTGGATGTCAACACGCTGGGGCATCTGGCAGGCAAGACACTGATATTGAATGAAGTGGGCTATTGCAATTTTTCGCTGTCACAGCCGCTGGCCTTCGATCCTTATCGCGACAACCGCGACATGGGTGGCTTTATCCTGATCGACCGCTTCACCAATGCCACGGTTGGCGCCGGCATGATCGATTTCGGCCTGCGGCGCGCCACCAATGTGCATTGGCAGGCCCTGGACGTGAACAAGGCCGCACGGGCGGGCTTGAAGAGGCAAAAGCCCGCCATTCTCTGGTTCACGGGCCTGTCGGGATCGGGCAAATCCACCATCGCGAACCTGGTCGAGAAAGCGCTGGCGGCGGAAGGACGCCACACTTATCTGCTGGACGGCGACAATGTCCGCCATGGGCTCAACCGGGACCTGGGCTTCACCGATGCGGACCGGGTGGAAAATATCCGCCGCGTCGGAGAGGCCGCCAAGCTGTTTCTCGATGCCGGCCTCATCGTGCTGGTGTCTTTCATTTCACCCTTCCGCTCCGAGCGGCGGATGGCGCGGGAACTGGTGGACGCGGGCGAGTTCGTCGAGATTTTCGTCGATACGCCGCTCGATATCTGCATCGCGCGCGATCGCAAGGGGCTCTATCGCAAGGCGCAGGCAGGCGCGATCAAGAACTTCACCGGCATCGACTCGCCATACGAAGCGCCCGAGCAGGCGGACCTGACGATCAAAACCGTCGAAGCGGCGCCGGAAGCGCATGCGGAGGCCGTGCTGCGCTATCTGCGCCAAGGTGGCTATATCTGACGCCGTTCAGGCACCGTAGAAGCGCTTGTACCAATCGACGAATTTCGGGATACCGACCGACATCGTGGTCGTCGGTGAAAAGCCCAGCTCCAACCGGCTGGTCTCGATGTCGGCATAGGTCGCGGGCACGTCGCCCGGCTGCATCGGTTCCAGTTGCATGACGGCTTTTTTCTGCAGCGCCTGTTCGAGGGCGGCAATGAAATCGGTCAGCTTTTCCGAGCGGTGATTGCCCAGATTGTAGAGCTTATGGGGCGGCGATCCGGTCGCCGGCCGATCGAGCGCCCGCAGCACGCCGTCCACAATGTCGTCGATATAGGTGAAATCGCGCCACATCTCGCCCCGGTTGAAGACCTTGATCGGCTCGCCGGCGCTTATGGCGCGGGCGAACAGCATGGGCGCCATGTCGGGACGGCCCCACGGTCCATAGACCGTGAAGAAACGCAAGCCTGTGGCGGGAATCCCATAGAGATGAGCATAAGTGTGGCCGATCAGTTCGTCGGCCCGCTTGGTGGCGGCATAGAGCGAATTGGGGTGCTCGACAGGATCGCCCACCGAAAAGGGCGTCTTGGTATTGGCGCCATAGACTGACGAGGAACTGGCATAAACGAAATGGCGAAGCGCGGGCAGGGCGCGCGCCATTTCCAGCATCACCAGATGGCCCATCACATTCGCCTGGATATAGGCGTAGGGATTGATCAGCGAATACCGCACGCCAGGCTGGGCCGCCAAATGGACGATCCCGCTTATGGCGGGAAATTCTCCCGCCAGAGCCAGCATCGCGTCGCGGTCCGAGATGTCGAGTTTGCGGAACTGAAAGGACGGTTTGTCCATCAAAGCCGCTAGCCGCGCTTGCTTGAGCGCGACGTCGTAATAATCGTTGAGATTGTCCAGGCCCAGCACCGCGTCGCCACGGGCCAGAAGCGCCTTCGCCACCTGGGAGCCGATGAAGCCGGCGGCGCCGGTGACGAGGATCATGGGCGGGCGGTCAGGCGCCGGCGTCGGCCCGGCCGACGCTGATGTAGCGGAAACCGGTCTGGGCCATCTGTGCGGGGCGATAGATGTTGCGCAGATCGACCATCAGCGGCTGCTTCAGCGACGCCTTCACCTTGGCCAGGTCCAGGGCGCGGAATTCGTTCCATTCGGTCAGGATAACCACGCCGTCGGCCCCGTCCAGAGTGTCATAGGCATTGTCGCGGAAATCGACCGTCAGGTGCTTGGCGGCTTCCTTGCGTCCCTCGGGATCATAGGCGCGGATGGTGGCGCCCGCGGCTTGGAGGTGCGGCACGATCACCAGGCTGGGCGCGTCGCGCATGTCG
>JAFKFF010000008.1 GCA_017307315.1 Alphaproteobacteria bacterium | reverse complement strand
GGTCAGCGCCCTGCGCTGGGCGACCGCGCTGGTGGCCGTCGGAGCGGTGATCTGGCTGGTGTCGTTGATCACCAAGCGCTGGGAGCAGACTTCAAAGCCGCTGCCCCAGACACCGGCCGAATAATCAGGGCCCGCCCGCCATCCAATCCAGCCTGGTTTGCGCGCCCAGCTTCGCCGCCATGGGGGCGAGCGCGGCCGCCATGTCCGTATCGAAGCCGTAAGGCGGGTTCAGCACCAGCAGTCCCGCGCGTCCCAGCTTTCCTTCCGCGGCGGCCAGGGCGATTTCGATGCGCAGCACCTTCCTGGCTCCGCCCGCCAGAATTTCGCCGGCAAAGGCGTTGCCCGCGGCATCGGACTTGATGGGATACCAGAAGAGATAAATGCCGGTGGCGAATTTGCGATAGGCCTCGCGCGCGGTCCGCGCGGCTTGCTCGAATTCATCCGGAGCTTCGAAAGGCGGATCGACCAGCACAAGGCCCCGCCGCTCCGCCGGCGGCAGCAACGCGGCGAGGCGGGCGTATCCGTCCGCCGTCTCCACGCGCGCCTTGCGCCAAAGCGCCAGCACATCCTTCACCAAAGCGGCTTCTTCCGGGTGCTTTTCCACCGCCACCAGCCGGCCCTGCGGCCTCAGCATCCGCGCGGCGATCAACGGCGAGCCCGGGTAATGGTGGGCACCGCTTTCGGCCACCAGCGACAGATAGCGCTGCAACAGGAGTGGGCCGGGCAGGTTTTTGAGCTTTTCGATCCCGGCATGCGCCTCGCCGGTCTTGCGCGCCTCTTTCGACCCAAGATCGTAAAGCCCGCGTCCGGCATGGCTGTCGATCACCGCGAAGGGCGCATCCTTTTTTGCGAGATGCGTCAGCACCGCCACTTCCGCCAGATGCTTCACGACATCCGCAAAATTGCCGGCATGGTATGCGTGTCTGTAATTCATGAATTGGGGAGTGCGTCTTGGCTCAGGCTTTCTTCCCCCGCGCGGCAAAGCCGCCGGCGGGGGAAGATGTCTGCTAGCGGGCTTGCCCGCGTGGCAGACAGATGGGGGCAATCAAACAAAGCTATTCACAGAAAACCCTGACCTTGGCGCGTTCGTTGTCGACATCCACGGTGAGGTCCCTGAGCTGCTCGACCAGATCGCCCAGATTGTCGGGGGTCAGCTTGTTGATGTCGAAGGGGATGCCCTCCTTGCGCAGGGCTTCGTTGACCTGGTCGCGGGCGCGGTCGTGAATGACCCCGGCGAGCCGCACCCCGGCCCGCAAGAGCTGCATCGGCACGCGCACATTCACCTTGGTGGGGCCTTCGGCCTCGTCATTGGCATCGACCAGCACGCGCAGATATTTGACGTCGCCCATGTCGCGCGGCGCCGGCGCCGCGCCCCGTTCCAAGGCGGCGATCAGGCGTTCGGCCTCGGCGGAATTGATCTTGCCCTCGGCCAGCATGTCCAGAACCTGGCGGCGATTATCGTTCATGACATGTCCTTTCCGTGCAATTTGATGAAGACGCGGCTTTCGCGATTGTTCACTTCCACCTGGGTGCCGCGGGTGGCGGCCAGAACGCCGTTCGCCGCGCGCAGCGAGCGCCACAGATTGAAGCGGAAAATCAGCGAGCCCACGAAAAGCAGCGGCAATGCCAGCAGCAGCAGCGGCAAAAGAATCAGCCACAGCAGAAACAGCGGCAGCCACAATCTGAGGCCGAAGCGCCATCCGGCGGGCTTCACATGCAGGCTGGCGGAAAGGGGCGGCAGGATTTCCGGTTTCATGATCCCTCCAAGGCGCGGATGGCATCGGCGGCGCTGATTTCTCCCCGTCCCAACCGGTCCAGCACCTCATTGCGCGACGGTTTGGGATCGGTCTCGACGAATTCCAGTTGCGCCGCGATGCGGTTCAGCCGCGCCTTGACCGTGGGATAGGAAACCCCGAACACCTGCTCCATGTCCTTGATCGAGCCGTGGCTGCGCAGAAAAGCGGCCACGAACACCTGATCCTCGGCGGAAAGCCGGGCCAGCTGCGGCAGGGCGAACTGCCCTTCCACGGCAATGTCCCGATCCGCCAGCCGCACCCGCTCCACCACCAGGGGGGCTCCCTGGGTGATCCGCGTCAGTTCCTGCCAGTCTTGGATCTCTGCCATCATCAATCTCATCCGATGGCAGGAAAATATTTGATAAAATCAATTTTTCAAGTAGAAAAAATTGATTTTATCAATTTCATCTAAAAGATTGAACGCGCTGGCTTTTCACGCCGCGCAGCCTTCCGGCTTCAGAATTCTGCGCGTCGAGGCCGGATCCTTGAGCAATTTTCCCGGCGGCCGGATCGGCCGGGCGACAAGATTGCCGCCGCAGTTCGGACAGACACCCTTGAGCTTCGTCTCCACGCAATCGGCGCAGAAGGTGCACTCATAGGTGCAGATGCGGGCCTCGGCGCTGCCGGGCGGCAGGTCCTTGTCGCAACATTCGCAGTTGGGACGCAATTCGAGCATGGCGCTCTCCTTCCGGCGCAGCCGACCACAGGCCGGCGCCGGCGGCAACGCACAAGGCGGCATGCGAGACCCGCAGGGATCGGGCTTCGTTCAAGCAATGGCCCGCATGTATGGCCGCCCGGTCCGCCCTCGTGTCACGCGGTGCCGTCCCAGCTTCTGTAAGC
>JAFKFF010000007.1 GCA_017307315.1 Alphaproteobacteria bacterium | reverse complement strand
AGGCTCCTGCTCGTCCAAGCCCCGGCTTTCTTCCCCCGCATGGCGAAGCCATTGGCGGGGAAGATGTCTGCTAGCGGGCTTGCCCGCGTGGCAGACAGATGGGGGCAAATTTATGGATATCCCTGAAAGACACGGACCTTGGCGTCGAAGGCGTTGCGGTCGCCGCGTCTGGAAAGGATCAGCAACTCCTTGGCGCGGCCTTGGACGAATTTCTCGTACGCCGTTTCCGGCGGCGCCTGGACCGCCGCGTCCAACGCGCCTTCCATGCGCCCGCGCATCGGCTCCGATCCCAGGCCCGCCAGCGAAAGCCCGATCTGGTAATGCACCGCGACGTTGCGGGGCGCGGCGCGCGTGGCCTGATCGAAAAGGGCGAGCCCCTGCTCCAGGCTCGCGCCATAAAGCTTGTTCGCGAGGAATTTCCCACCCACGCGCACCACTTCGACATTCCAGCCGCCCAGCGCAGCCAACGCATAGGCATTGCCGGGCTGAAGCCGCAACGCCTCGTCGAGATTCTGCTTGGCTTCCGCCGGATCGTTGCTGAGCCGCGCCCGCACCAGGCCCTTGATGCGCGCTTCATAGCCCAGCGCCGCCGCCAGCCAGACATGACCGTCGGGCGCGCGCGGATCGGCGGCGATGGCGCGGCGCGCATACTCCTCGCCCCGCTTCAGGCAATCCAGGCAGGGCACGGGCCGCATCATCGCATCGGCCATGGCCGCGCGCGCGGCGATGGCCAGGCCGCCCGCGGTCCCGCTCGCCGCGCCGGCCCGCATCGCTTCGTCATATTGGCCGCGGGCATAGAGCGCGAACAATTCGTCGCTCCCCGGGCCGGCCCCCGCCAACACCAACGCGAGGAGCGCCGCCTTCATGCCAGGAATTCGCCGGCAAGCGCGCGGCGGATCAGGGCCGCGGTTTCGGCGCATCCGAACAGCGCGGCGAAGGACCCGAAGCGCGGCCCGGCGGTCTGGCCGAACAGCACCTCATAGAGCGCCGCGAACCAGGCCCTGAGCGGCTCGAAGCCGTGCGCCTTGCCGACCTCGTAGACGACATTCTGCACCAGGGTTCCGTCACGCTCGTCGCCCAGTGCGTCAAGCCGCACCGCCAGATCGGACAGCGCCGCGCGTTCCTTTTCGTCCGGCGCGCGATAGTGTTTCGCCGGCTTCACGAAATCCTCGTAATAGCGCAGCGCATAACCCACCAGCCGCTCCAGCCCCGGATTCTTCTCGGGCGAAGCCTCCGGCGCATAGGCGCGGATGAAGCCCCACAACACGTCGCGATTGTGTGCGCCCGAAGCGCTGACCAGGTTCAGCATCAGGGCGAAGCTGACCGGATAGGTCTCGACCGGCACTTCGCCGCCATGAATGAACCAGACTGGGTTCTCCAGCTTCTGCGCGACATCCTCGCTGGCATGATAGGCGTCGAGGAAGGCGATATAGTCGTCCACCGCCTTGGGGATGACATCGAAATAGAGTCGCTTGGCCGCGCGCGGCTTCTGGAACATGAACAGCGCCAGGCTTTCCGCCGGGCCATAAGCCAGCCATTGCTCGATGGTGATGCCGTTGCCTTTGGATTTGGAGATCTTCTGTCCCTTTTCGTCCAGGAACAGCTCATAGACGAAATGCTCGGGCGGCTCGCCGCCCGCGATCTTGCAGATGGCATCGTAAAGCGGCGTCTGGGCGAGATGATCCTTGCCGTACATCTCATAATCCACGCCGAGCGCCGCCCAGCGCATGCCGAAATCCGGCTTCCATTGCAGCTTGCAGTGGCCGCCGGTGACGGGAACGGTCTGATGGCTGCCATCCTCCTCGATATAGGTGATGGTGCCCTTGACCGTGTCGCGGTCCACCACCTTCGCCAGCAGCACTTTTCCCGAACGCGGGCTGACGGGAAGAAACGGCGAATAAGTCTGCTGCCGCTCCTCGCCCAGGGTCGGCAGCATCACATCCATCACCTCGTCGTAGCGGCCGAGAATGCGCAGCAAGGCGGGATCGAAAAGGCCGGATTTGTAGGTCTCGGTCGCGCTCTTGAATTCGTAGCGAAAGCCGAATTCGTCGAGAAAGCTTCTAAGCCGCGCATTCATGTGCGCGCCGAAGCTGGCATGCGTGCCGAAGGGATCGGGGATGGCGGTCAGCGGCTTGCCCAGGTTGGCCGCGATCATCTGCGGATTGGGAAGATTGTCGGGCACCTTGCGAAGCCCGTCCATGTCGTCGGAGAAGGCGATGAGATGGGTCGGCAGGTCCGACATCGCCTCGAAGGCCTGGCGCACCCAGCTGGTGCGCGCCACTTCACCGAAGGTTCCGATATGCGGCAGGCCCGAGGGGCCGTAGCCGGTCTCGAAGACCACCTGCTCCACCCTCTTTCCGGCGGCCTTGGCGCGGCGGATCCGCTCCAGCAGCTTGCGGGCTTCCTCGAATGGCCAGGCCTTGGCGGCAAGCGCCTGATCGGCCACGTTTTTCACGGCAGAATTCACCTTCTGTTAGGGCTGAAATTAAGCGTTTCGAAAGGGCGCGAAGCTAGGCTTTGGCAGGGGATAGCGTCAATGACTGCCAAAAGCACGTCCCGGGGCGATGAGGCGCGGCAGATTTTCGCCGGCCGCATCGATGTGCTCTACACCATGGGACGGCACTATCTCTCGCTGCCCTTCGCTGTC
>JAFKFF010000006.1 GCA_017307315.1 Alphaproteobacteria bacterium | reverse complement strand
GCCCTGCCGCCGGCTCTGGCGATGGCGGCGCCGGGGGCCTGGCTGATTGCCCTGTTCAAGCCGCAATTCGAGGTCGGCCGGGCCGCAATCGGCAAGGGCGGTATCGTCAAGGACGAGGCGGTTCGCAAGGCGGCGCTGAGCGATTTCATGGAATGGCTGAACGCCCAGCGTGACTGGCGGGCCTGCGATCCGGCTTTCATCGATAGTCCGATTGCCGGCGGCGACGGCAATCGCGAATTCCTGGTGGCCGCCCGCAGGGCGGGCCGGCCGTGACGGCGATGTGCGCGCATTTCGGCCTCTGCGGCGGGTGCAGCCTGCAGAATCTGGCGCCGGACGACTATCGCAAGCACAAGCGCGATGCGGTTCTGACCGCGCTGGCGCGCACCGGCCTCCCTGACCTTTCCGTGGAGCAGCCCTTCCTGGTGCCAGAGCGCAGCCGCAGGCGCGCCGTCTTCAAGTTCGGGAAACAGGCAGGCAAGGTCGTTGCCGGGTTTCATGCCGCCCGCAGCCACGCCATCGTGGACATGCAGGAATGCCGCGTGTTGACGCCCGCGCTGCTGGCATTGGCGGGCGGGCTTCGTCACGCGATGGCGCCCATCCTGTCGGACGGCGAAAAAGGCGAAGTGCATGTCACCGAAACGGACACGGGCCTCGATCTGGCGTTCCGCGCGCCGAGGAGGCTGACGCCCGCGCTGACGGCATCCCTGGCGAAGGCTTTTTCGGACAGTGGTGTCGCCCGCATCATTTTCAACGGTGAGATGCTGTTCGAGCAGCGGGCGCCGGAGATACGGTTCGGGGAGGCGGTGGTCGCTCTTCCGCCGCACAGTTTCCTGCAAGCCGGCCGGGACGGCGAAGCCATGCTGGTGGGCCGGGTGCAAGCCTTCCTGGAAGGAGCCAAGACCGTCGCCGACTTATTTGCCGGCTTGGGCACTTTCTCGCTTCCGCTGGCGCGGCGCGCGCGGGTGCATGCGGTGGAGCAGGATGCGGAGGCGCTGGCAGCCCTGGCCGACGCCGCGCGAAAGACCAAAGGTTTGAAGCCGGTCACGACCGAAAGGCGTGACTTGTTCAAGCTGCCGCTGACGCCGCCGGAACTCAACCGTTTCGAGGCGGCGGTCCTGGACCCGCCGCGCGCGGGCGCGGAGAAACAGGTCCGCGCATTGGCGGCATCGAAACTGAAGCGTGTCGCCTATGTCTCCTGCGACGCCGCCAGCTTCGCGCGGGATACGGCCATCCTGGTGGAAGCCGGATTCCGGGCCGATACGATCCTGCCGGTCGACCAGTTCCTCTATTCCGAGCATATCGAACTGGTCGGAAGCTTTATGCGTTGATTACCCTTGATCCAAAGTGCAGGTCCGCCTCCCCTGCGCGCTGTAGCGCGCTGGCGGGGGAGGTGGCCGTAGCAGCGCTTGCGATGCGTAGGCCGGAGGGGGCCTATCCGACCTGCCCGCGATGGCGCAGGGCCTGGTCCGCCAGCACCAGCGCCATCATCGCTTCGCCCACCGGCACCGCCCGGATGCCCACGCAAGGATCGTGACGGCCCTTGGTGATGATTTCGCTCTCCGCGCCGGAACGGTCGATGGTGCGGCGTGGGGCGAGGATGGAGGATGTCGGCTTGACCGCGAAGCGCGCCACGATGGGCTGGCCGGTCGAGATGCCGCCCAGGATGCCGCCGGCATGGTTCGACAGGAACACGGGCTTGCCGTCATTTCCCATGCGCATTTCGTCGGCATTGGCTTCGCCGCTCATCGCGGCGGTGGCGAAACCGTCGCCGATCTCCACCCCCTTGACGGCGTTGATGCTCATCAGCGCGCTGGCCAATTCATTGTCGAGCTTGGCATAGATCGGCGCGCCCAGCCCGGCGGGAATGCCTTCGGCCACCACTTCCACGATGGCGCCGACGGAAGAGCCCTGCTTGCGCACGCCTTCGAGATACTCCGTCCACGGAGCGACTGCGCCGGCGTCGGGACAGAAGAAGGGATTGTTGGCGGTCTCGGCCCAGTCCCAGCGCGCACGGTCGATGGTCTGGGTGCCCATTTGCACCAGGGCGCCGCGGATGGCGACCTTGCCGTACAGGCGGTCCAGGATCTTGCGGGCGATGGCGCCCGCCGCCACGCGCATCGCGGTCTCGCGCGCCGACTGGCGCCCGCCGCCGCGATAGTCGCGCAGGCCGTATTTCGCGTCATAGGTATAGTCGGCATGGCCGGGACGGTATTTGTCGCGGATGTCGGAATAATCCTTGGAGCGCTGATCCACATTTTCGATCAGAAGGCCGATCGGAGTTCCGGTGGTGAGCTGCTCGGCCATCCGCTCATCCCGGAAGACGCCGGAGAGAATCTTGACCGCATCCGGCTCCTGGCGCTGGGTGACGAATTTCGATTGCCCCGGCCGGCGCCGGTCCAGGTCGCGCTGGATGTCGGCTTCGGTGAGCGCGATCCCCGGCGGGCAGCCATCGACCACGCAGCCGATGGCCGGCCCGTGGCTTTCGCCGAAGGTGGTGACGCGAAGAAGATGACCGAAGCTGTTGTGCGACATAAGGCTCGATAGCCCAAAAACCGGCCCTAATCCAGCCGCGCCACCGTGCCGCCCCGGACCCGGAAGACCGCGCCCTGGGGTTCGTCCAGATCGCTCATCGCCTGCCAATCCAGATCGAGAATCAAGCC
>JAFKFF010000005.1 GCA_017307315.1 Alphaproteobacteria bacterium | reverse complement strand
GGAGCGCACCGTGGGCGCCGAGCTGGGCGCCGACTCCGTCAAGGCGGGCCGTTATTCCGCCATGGGCGGTCTCGCTTTGGTGGCGCTGTTCATGATCCTGCGCTACGGCATGTTCGGGCTTTTCGCCGACGTCGCGCTGGCCTTCAACGTGGTCCTGCTCCTGGCGATTTTGACCTTGCTGGGTGCCACGCTGACCTTGCCGGGCATCGCCGGCATCGTGCTCACCATGGGCATGGCGGTGGACGCCAACGTCCTGATCTATGAGCGCATCCGGGAAGAACAGCGCAACGGCCGTTCCATGCTGGCATCGATCGACACCGGTTTCCGCCGCGCCATGGCGACCATCATCGACGCCAACATGACCCACCTGATCGCTTCGCTGATCCTGTTCCAGCTGGGCTCGGGGCCCATCAAGGGTTTTGCCGTCACCCTGGGATTGGGCATCATCACGTCCTTCTTCACCGCGGTGATGGTGACGCGGCTGATCGTGGTGGCCTGGCTGAACACCATGCGGCCCCGCAAGCTGACGATCTGACGGCGTTCGATCCCGTGCCGCTGTCACGGCCCAATCCTCCAGCGCAAAGGAACCGCCCGGCCGCAACGGCGGTTCTTTCCTGATGGACTCAAGTCTTGCCGCCAGGCTCGCGCAAGCGGTCCGGACCGCCGATCCCGACCGCTATTTCTCCAGCCTGTTCGCGCCGGCCCTCCACCGTCCGCATCTTCACGCGCTTTACGCCTTCAACCATGAGGTGGCGCATGTCGCCGAAAGCGTGCGCGAGCCGATGCTGGGCGCCATTCGCCTGGAATGGTGGCGCGAGACGGCGGAAGGCGCGGCGAAGGGCACGCCTCGTAACCATGATGTGGCGCGCGGACTGGCCGCCTTGTTCGCCGAACGCGGGCTTCGGCTTGCCGATTTCGAGGCGATCGTGGCGGCCCGCGCCTTCGATTCTTCGGGCGAGCAGTTCGCGGATTTCGCAGGGCTGGAGGCCTATATCGACGCCACGGGCGGTACCCTGATGTGTCTGGCGGCGCAGATTCTGGGCGGCGATCCCGCGGTCGCGCGCGAGGCGGCGCTGGCTTACGGCCTTGCCGGCTTGTTGCGCTCGATGCCCTTCCACAACAGGCGCCACAAACTGTATCTGCCGCGCGGGCTTCTGAACACGCTTGGCCTCACGCCGGAGGAATTCTTCGTGCTGGGCAATGACCCGCGGATCGCCGCGGCGGTGCGCCAGACGGCCTTGCGCGCCCGCGACCATTTCCTGGCGGGGCGGCGCGGCCCCAAGCCGCGAGCCGCTCTGCCCGCGATCCTGCCCGCGGCGCTGGTGCCGGTTTACCTGAAGCGGCTGGAGCGGGACGTGCCGATCCACCGGCGCCAGATGGCGCTTCTGACCGCTGCATTGAAGAAACGGCTTTAGGCGATGCCGCTGTCGCCTCGCGCCCCGCGCGGCTCACCGCTTTTGTATTTCACATCGCCCTGAATGATGCGGCGGTGATCCTTGAGTTGCTGCTGCACGGCCCGGAAGGCATCGTCCAGCATGCCATAGGCATCGGCGGCCACCTTCTTGTCGCCGGTGCGCGCGGTTTCGCGGCTCACGACGAGTTCCTTGCCCGGCACGCGCACCACCACATGCACATCGGGAATGTTCTGACCGGTGCGGTGACTTTTGTGCGGCATCTCGATCACCACACGGCAGCCGATGATATGGTCGTGAAACTGTTCCAGCTTGGCGACATGCTCGCCGACCGCCGCCTTCAGCGCGTCGGAGGAATCCATATTGTGGAAGGAAAGCTCTAAGGGTGTATCCATGGCGGTTCCGCTTGGTTGCTCTTTGGGTAACGTGCGGAACTATACCTGGTTTTCCGCCAGATCCTTTTTTTCCAGCCAGACTGTCAGGTCCGCCAGGGCCCGCCCGCTCATGGCTTGCTTGCGGTCCTTGCCCTTGATCCTGGGCTTGGCGGGAAGAGGCGGGAACAGCCCGAAATTGACGTTCATGGGCTGGAAGGTCTTCTCGTCCGCGCCGCCGGTGATGTGAGAAAGAAGCGCGCCGAAGGCGGTGGTGGGCGGGGGTGCCAAATCCGGCCCGCCCATCGCGTCCGCTGCCGCGAAGCGCCCGGCGAGAAGGCCGATGGCCGCGCTTTCGACATAGCCTTCCACCCCGGTCACCTGGCCGGCGAAACGGATATGAGGCTGCGTCTTCAGGCGCAGCCGCCCGTCGAGCAGGCGGGGCGAATTGATGAACGTGTTGCGGTGCAGCCCGCCCAGGCGCGCGAACTCGGCCTTCTCCAGGCCGGGAATGCTGCGGAAGATGCGCAGCTGCTCGCCATGGCGCAGCTTGGTCTGGAACCCCACCATGTTCCACAAGGTGCCCAGCGCGTTGTCCTGGCGCAGTTGCACCACCGCATGGGGCGCCCTGTCGGAGCGCGGGTCCCTGAGACCTACCGGCTTCATGGGCCCGAAGCGCAGAGTTTCTTCGCCCCGCGCCGCCATCACCTCGATGGGCAGGCAGGCTTCGAAATAGGGCGTGGATTTTTCCCATTCCTTGAAGTCGGTCTTTTCGCCCGCCAGCAGGGCGGCGATGAAGCCGCGATACTGCGCTTCGTCCATCGGCAGGTTGATGTAGTCGGCGTCGCCGCCGCCGGAAGAAGGTCCCGCGAACGTG
>JAFKFF010000224.1 GCA_017307315.1 Alphaproteobacteria bacterium | reverse complement strand
AACTGCTCGAACGGCGCGCCCAATACGCCGATGGCGGCGATGAAATCGACGGCGCCGGTCAAGGTGAAGTCGCCCGATTCCACCGACAAGGAAGGCCTGGAAGCGCTGCCGGCTGAAGCCGGGCGCTGACCCGTCTCAGGAGCCCGGCCATATCGCCGGGCGCGAGATCGCCTGCTGCAAGAGGACCAGATAGGCCGCGCGCGGGATTTCGCGCGCGCCCAACCTGGCCAGATGCGGGGTGAGGAACTGGGTATCGAGCAAGACAAAGCCGCCTTGCCTGAGGCGCGTCACCAGATGTACCAGCGCGACTTTCGAGGCGTCGCGCGCCCGGCTGAACATGCTCTCTCCAAAAAAAGCGGCACCCAGCCGGACGCCATAAAGCCCGCCGGCAAGTTCGCCATCCTGCCAGCATTCGATCGAGTGGGCATGGCCGCCGGCATGCAGCGCCGTATAGAGGTGCAGGATTTCGTCATTGATCCAGGTTTGCGGCCGGTCGGGCGCAGGTGCGGCACACGCTTCCATCACATCGCGAAAGGCGCGGTCGGCCGTGACCTGAAAGGATCCGCCGCGAACCGTGCGCGCCAGGCGGCGCGGCACATGGAATTCGTCCAGGGGAATAATGCCGCGCTGCTCCGGCGATACCCAATAGAGCGTGGGATCGTCGCGCCGGTCCGCCATGGGAAACAATCCCTGAGCATAGGCGCGCAGAAGAACTTCCGGCGTCAGAAGCGGCGCGTGCATGGTTGCCAGTTTAGCGCAAGGTGGCGCGGCGCGCTCCGTATATTTGCCACCGATGCGAGGCCCCAGCTTTCTTCCCCCGCATGGCGAAGCCATTGGCGGGGGAAGATGTCTGTTAGCGGGCTTGCCCGCGTGGCAGGCAGATGGGGGTCACTTTTGATTCAAAGCCCAGGTGCCGGGGCCGGAAGCGGCAAAATAAAGGAAGATAAACGTATAAAGGATTGCCGTCGCGCCGCCATTCTGAACGGGAAAGAAGCTGTTCATGGTGTCGGTGCCAAGGCCCCAATGCCCGTAAAAATACGCGATGGCCATTTCGCCGGAGGCGATGAAAGCGGCGATCCGGCTGTAGAAACCCAGAATGATCAGCGGGCCGGTCACCAGCTCGATCATTCCTGCCCATCCCACCAGTCCCACAAAGGGTTTTACCTCTGCGAACATAGCGACATGGGGAAAGTGTGCGATCTTGGCCAGACCGACGCCCAAAAACAGCAGCCCCGTCATGATGCGCAAGAGCGCCTTGGTTTGCGGAGCGTAGGAATCCAGAAAGCTCATGCCGTGACCCCTGTTTGGTGAAAGGTCAGCATAGGAGCAAAACGGAACTTTGCGGAAGCCGCGAAAACTGTGTGCCGGTGCGAGATAGTTCGGTTTTAATGAACGGCCCGGCAGGTGTAGTTATGCCATTCGCGATGGCGTCCGCCCCGGCGAAACAGATTCAGTGACCCAAGCTCGCCAGATATTTTTCGAGCCAGTGGATGGAGTAATCGCCGTTGATGATGTCCGGCTCGCGCACCAGCTTCTGGAAGAGGGGGATGGTGGTTTCGATGCCGCCCACCACCAGTTCGTCCAGCGCGCGGCGCAGCCTGAGCAGGCATTCGTTGCGGTTTCTGGCATGCACGATCAGCTTTCCAGCCAGGCTGTCGTAATAAGGCGGAATGCGATAGCCGGAATAGATCGCTGAATCGAACCGCACGCCCAGACCGCCGGGCGTGTGGAATTGGGTGATCTGGCCGGGCGATGGCCGGAAGGTGAAGGGGTTCTCCGCATTGATGCGGCATTCGATGGCATGGCCTTCGAAAACGATGTCCTTCTGGTCGATGGAAAGCGGGCTGCCGGCCGCCACCCGGATCTGCTCGCGCACGATGTCGATGCCCGTGATCGCCTCGGTGACCGGGTGCTCCACCTGCAGGCGGGTATTCATCTCGATGAAATAGAAGCGGCCGTCTTCGTAGAGGAATTCGATGGTGCCGGCGCCGAGATAGCCCAATTGGGTGAGGGCGCGGGTGACGATGCCGCCGATCTCATCGCGCTCCTGCGCGTTCAAGGCGGGGCTGCCTGCTTCTTCCCAGACCTTCTGGTGGCGACGCTGCAGCGAGCAATCGCGTTCGCCCAGATGCACCACCTTGCCGTGGCTGTCCGCCAGGATCTGTACCTCGATATGGCGCGGCTTGCCCAGATATTTTTCCATATAGACGGTATCGTTGCCGAAAGCCGCCTTGGCTTCGGCACGGGCGGTCGAAAGCGCAAAGGCGAGTTCGGACGCGCTCTTCGCCACCTTCATGCCGCGGCCGCCGCCGCCCGCCGTCGCCTTGATCAGGACGGGATAGCCGATCTCTTCCGCCAGGCGCGACGCGTCGGCGTCGGAAACCTCGCCATCGGAACCCGGAACGGTGGGGATGCCCAGGGCCTTCACGGTCTGCTTGGCGGTGATCTTGTCGCCCATCATGCGGATATGGTCCGCGGTGGGGCCGATGAAGGTGATGCCATGCTCCTTCACGATATCGGCGAATTTGGCGTTTTCCGACAGGAAGCCGTATCCGGGATGGATCGCCTCGGCACCGGTGATCTCGCAGGCGGCGATGATGGCCGGGACATTGAGATAGGATTGGGCCGCCGGCGGCGCGCCGACGCAGACGCTTTCGTCCGCCAGCCGCACATGCATGGCATCGGAATCGGCGGTGGAATGGATCGCCACGGTAGCGATGCCCATTTCCTTGCAGGCGCGGATGACGCGCAGCGCGATCTCGCCCCGGTTGGCGATGAGAATTTTCTCGAACATACCTTAGCCGAGGATCAGGAGGGTCTGGCCGAATTCGACCGGCGTGCCGTTTTCGACGCAGATTTCCTTCACCGTGCCGCCGCGGGGAGCGGGGATGGGGTTCATCGTCTTCATCGCCTCGACGATGAAGAGGGTGTCGCCTTCCTTGATCTGCTGGCCGACGCTCACGAAAGGCGGCTTACCGGGCTCGGACGCGACGTAAACCGTGCCGACCATGGGAGACGTCACCGCGCCCGCCTGGGGGCCGGCGGCGGGCGCCGGCGCGGCCGGCGCGGAAGCGGCGGCCGGCGCCGGAGCAGCCGCGACCGGCGCCCCGGCCAGGGCCGCGATCGCCCCTGCGCGGGCGACGCGAATGCGTGCGCCGTTCTGCTCGACCTCGATTTCGGTCAGCCCGGTTTCGGTGAGGAGATCGGAAAGAGCGCGGATCGCTTCGGCGTCGATGCCCGGCTTGTTCGCCGACAGGCGCTCTTTCGCATCATTCTTCGCATTCATTTTCTTGTTCCTTTGGGCCCGGCCAGGACGGCCGCGACCGCGTCGATCGCAAGCAGGTAAGAGTTCACGCCCAGGCCGGCGATGGTGCCGGTCGCGGCTTTGGCGACATAGGACAGATGGCGGAAATCTTCCCGCCGCGCCGGATTGGAAAGATGCACTTCGATCACCGGGAGGGGCAGCATCTGAAGCGCATCCAGGATCGCGACCGAGGTGTGCGTGTAGCCCGCCGCGTTGATGATCACCCCGGAGGCCGCGGTTCGCGCCTCCTGCAGGAATTCGACCAGTTCTCCTTCCTTGTTGCTCTGGAGGAAGACGGCGCTGAGGCCATGGCTTTTGGCGCGCGCGGCGCAGAGCTTCTCGATTTCGCCAAGGGTGGTATGCCCGTAAATCGAAGGCTCGCGTGCGCCCAGAAGGTTGAGATTCGGGCCGTTGATGATGTATATTGGTAAAGTCTTGGATTTACTTGTATTTTTCGCCATAGGGTTCCGCCAGCGAAGCAGGTCCAAGCCTTATAGTCATAACGCTTGGGAACGGAAACCCTAAGAGGCCAGGCTCGAACATGACCACAAACCTGAATGTGACCTTGAACGGGGAAGCCCGCGCGTTGGCCGCCGGGTTGACCGTCAAGACCATGCTGCAGTCCCTGGGGCTCGACCCGACCAAGATCGCGGTGGAGCGCAATCTTCAGATCGTGCCGCGCTCCACCTACGACCAGGTGCCGGTGGCGGAGGGCGACCGTTTCGAGATCGTGCATTTCATCGGGGGCGGCAATGCCCCGGTAGAGCTGCCGCGTGTCGACAAGCCTTTGGTGATCGCGGGTAAGGCTTTTGCGTCCCGCCTGATCGTGGGCACTGGCAAATACAAGGATTACGAAGACAACGCCCGGGCATTGGAAGCGAGTGGCGCGCAGATCGTCACCGTGGCGGTCCGGCGGGTCAATCTCACCGATCCCGGCCAGCCCCGCCTGATCGACTACATCGATCCCAAGAAATACACTTACCTGCCCAATACCGCGGGCTGCTTCACGGGCGAGGATGCCGTGCGCACCTTGCGCCTGGCGCGGGAGGCGGGTGGCTGGAGTCTGGTCAAGCTGGAAGTGCTCGGCGAGAAGAAGCTGCTCTATCCCGACATGCTGGAGACCCTGCGCGCCACCGAAATGCTGACCAAGGACGGCTTTCATGTGATGGTCTATTGCAGCGACGATCCCCTGATGGCCAAGCGGCTGGAAGAGATGGGGGCGGTGGCGATCATGCCGCTGGCCTCGCCGATCGGCTCGGGCATGGGGCTGCAGAGCACGGTGAATATCCGCATGATCATCGAAGACGCCAAGGTGCCGGTGATCGTGGACGCCGGCATCGGCACGGCGTCGGATGCCGCCATCGCCATGGAATTGGGTTGCGACGCGGTCATCTCCAACACCGGCATCGCCCATGCCAAGGATCCGGTGAAAATGGCCCGCGCGATGAAACTGGCGGTGGAAGCGGGCCGCGAAGCCTGGCTGGCCGGGCGGATGCCGAAAAAAGCCTATGCCGATCCGTCCAGCCCGCTTGGCGGTCTGATCTGACGGTCAGCTTTCGGCCGTCAGGCTCTTCAAGGTGTCGTCGTCGACCGCGCCGGGATGGACATTGCCGTTGATGATGAAGGTGGGCGTGCCGTCGATGCCGGCACGCGCGGCGAGCGCCTTGCTGGCGGCGATGGCGGCGTCTATCTCCGGCTTCTGCATGTCGAGCTTCAGCTTGATGACGTCGATCCCCACCTTTTTTGCGTCGGCATAGATCATCGCTTCGTCGACCGGCTCGTCTTCATTCATGAGCGTGGAATAGAGCTCCATATATTTTCCCTGCTCGCGTGCCGCCAGCGCCGCGCGGGCGGCGAGAATCGAATCCGGTCCCCGGATGGGGAAAAGGATGAAGGCGAAGCGCGTGTCCTTCTGATGCTCGCGATAGAATTTCTGCATCGCGGGCAGGGAAAGCCGGCAATAGGGGCAGTTGAAATCGTAGAATTCCACCACCGTCTTCTTGGCGTCGGCGGGGCCGCTGATGAAGGCGATGCGGGGATCGAAGAAGGCGGTCATGCCGATCTTCTTCATCGCGTCGGCGGCCTTGGCCCGGTCGGCGGCTTCCTGCTGGCTCTGCAGCCTGGCGCTCATCTCGGCCAGCAGTTCGGGATGACCCAGAAGATAGGTGCGTATGCCGTCGGGGCCGACGCCGGGAAGCAGTCCCACGCGCGCCGCCGCGAATACGATCAGCACCGCCAAAAGCGCTCCACCCAAAGCTCCCGCCGCTGCCTTTGTCCAATCCCGCATGGTTCCGATCCTATCGCAGCTGCGCGCTGGCGATGCTGATGATGTCGCTGGCGCGCTGCCAGTCGGGACCGCCTTGCTCCAAACCCCGGCGCGCGCGCGAAGCGAAGACGGCGGCCTGCCGCATCGCGCCGGAATTGTAATAGGCTTCTGCGGTCGACAGGTTCGCCATCGGCTCGTTCTTCAACATGCTATAGGCCTGGGCGGTTTCATACCAGGTAAACACGTCGTCATTTTCCCGGAGCGAGGCGGCCTTCAGGTTCTGCAGCGCCGCGTTGGCCAGGCGCGGGTCGCCCGTCGCCAGTTGCGCCACCGCCAGGCCCAACCGCAATTGCGGCGCGTCGGGCCGCAGATCCACGGCTTTCTGGTAGGCCGGGATCGCCAGCAACGGCTTGGCCATGCTGACATGGATCTGGCCCAGCACTTCGTAGAAGAAGGGATTGTTGGGCTCGTCCTGAATCAGGCTGTTGGTGGTGGAAAGCGCCTTGGCCAGATCGGGCTTTCGCATATAGACCATGGCCCTGGCATAGCGCGCCGGCTCCGAGGTATCGCTCTCCGGATAGCGGTCGAGCGCCTGCTGCACCGGCAAGGTGAAGCCCGTGAGCTTTGCCTGCACCATCTCGAAAGTGTGCATCACCTGCGGCGGGTCTTTCACGTCGCGATAGGGCGAGGCGTTGACCTTGGTCTCGATGTCGGCGAGGCGGTCCTGGCCGACGGGGGGATCGACGGCGAATTTGTCGATCTTGTAGGCGCTCTGCGCCTGCTCGTTGGCGAAGCGCTCGAAGGTCGAATAGATGCCCATCGGCGACTGATGGGTGGCATTGAGAAGTTTCAGGGCGATCTGGTCGGCGGTCGATTCCTGCACGCGGGTGAAGGCGGCCATCTGCGCCGCCGCCATCGCCGAGCCCGCGCCCATGATCACCATGCCGGCATCGCCCGCGCCCATCGCCATGGCGGCCGCGCCCAGCACCATGGAAAGGAGCATGGGGATCATGGCCTTTTTCATCCCCTGGGCGCTGCGGGCGAGGTGGCCGGCGGCGATATGGCCGGTCTCGTGGGCCATGACGCCGATCAATTCGTTGGGCGTCTTTACGTCCAGGAGAATGCCAGAGAGGATGAAGATATTCTCGCCGCCGTCTCCGTAAGTGGCGAAGGCGTTGATTTCGGGAGAGCCGATCAGCCAGACTCGCGGCACCGGATCCAGCCCCGCCGCCTTGGCCAGCGGAGTCTCGAAGCTGCGCAGCATGTCCTCGGTTTCGGTGTCGCGTAGAAGCGACATGCCCTGGGCTTGCGCCACCGAGGTACCGAAGCTGGTGAAGACAAGCACGGCGGAAAGCACGAGCCCGAGCCAAGCAGGACGCCAAATCTTGCGTCCGGGACGAGGGTCGAAACGCGGCAAGTTTACAGCCTCCAAAAGCCCCCGTTCGCAGGAACCGTAGGTGGCCTTGTGGGCAAGGTCAAATCCGGGACGCGTTGCTCATGACGGCCCATTCCGGCATAACCGGATTCAAGATTTTCCTGGGATTACGGGACATTCATGCCGGATTTTCGAGCCGCACCTTTTCTTGCCTTGCCGTTTGCAGCGCTTCTCGCGGGCTGCTCGATCGGTTCCTCTGTGGGCTCCGCTCTGGGGCTCGCCGACGATTCGGAGGCTCAACTTTCCCAGAGCACCGGCCTGGCCGTGGGCGACGAACCTTTCTCCGTGAGGAGCGGCACCGCCATCCTGGCCCAGGGGGGCAGCGCGGCGGATGCCGTGACGGCAATGTTCTTCGCCATGTCCGCGACCTATCCGGTCGCGGCGGGGCTGGGCGGCGGCGGCATCTGCCTGGTGGCGGATCCGGTGAAAGGCGTGCGGGAGTTCGATTTCCTGCCGCGCGCCGCCAAAGGCGGTGGCGGCTTTGCCGTGCCGGGCGCGGTGCGCGGCTTTTACGATCTGCAGACGGCGTTCGGCATCCTGCCGTGGCAGCGCACGGTTTCGGGCGGGGAAGCCTATGCCGCCAGCGGCTTTCCCATCAGCCATGCGCTTTCGACGCGCCTTGCCAACGCGCAGAACAGCGTGCGCCTGGACGCCGGCCTGGCGGCGGAGTTCATGAACGAGAACGGCACCCCGCGCCCGGAAGGCGCGATCGCGACCAATCGCGCTCTGTCCCAGACGCTGGCGACCATCCGGCTTTCCGGCGCGGACGGATTTTATAAGGGCGCGGTGGCCGATGCGCTGGTGCGTTATTCCGCCTCCCAGGGCGGCGCGATCACGGCCGCCGACCTGGCGGATTACCGCACCACGGTGACTTCGCCGCGCATGATGACGCAAGGCGGCCTCAGCGTCGCCATGCCCAATGCCGAAACCGGCGCCGGGGCCTTCGCGACTTCCTTGTTCGCCAACGCGGCCAGCGGGAGCAATCCGGAAGGCGCGGTGGTGGCGGCCGTGCGCCAGAGCCTGAGCAGCTTCGGAATTTCGGCGCTTCCCTCCGATCTGGGCGGCACCGGTTTTGCGGCGATCGACCGCAACGGGCAGGTGGCGACCTGCGCCATGACCATGAACGGCGCGTTTGGCGCGGCGCGCAACGCCGCCGATACGGGCGTGCTCCTGGCCAACGCGCCGTCCGCGCCGGGCGGCGTCGCCGGCGCGTTCCTGACCCCGCTGATCGCGCGTGATGGCGCGGGCCGGGTCGCGCTGGCGGGCGTAGGCGCCGGCGGGCCGAACGGCACCGCCGCCATCGCCTATGCGCTGCTCAAAGTGGCGTCGGGACAACAGATGGGCCGCCCGGCCGATCTGCGTTCCACCGGCGCCGCGCCGATGGTGACGGTGAATGTGATTTCCTGCCAGAATGGCTGCGTGGCGCTGCCAGACCCTGGCGGTCACGGCTTGGGCGACGCCACGACCGAGTAGCAATCATGAAGGTGCATGGCCGGTGCCATTGCGGCGAGTTGCGGTTTGAGGGGGAGGTCGATCCCGCTCAAGTCAGCATTTGCCATTGCCGGGATTGCCAGACGCTCACGGGCACGGCCTATCGCGTCAGTGTGCCGGTGAAGGCCGCGGATTTTCATATCCTGAACGGTGCGCCCCGGATCTACGTCAAGACGGCGGAAAACGGCAATCCGCGGGCGCAGGCTTTCTGCGCCACTTGCGGTACGCCGATCTATGCATCCGATGTGGCGCATCCTGCCGTCTACAATCTGCGGGTGGGCGCGCTGGCCGAACGGGCGGAACTGAAGCCGGTGCGCCAGATCTGGTGCCGCTCCGCTTTGTCCTGGGTGCAAAATCTTTCCGGCATGGAGATGCGCGAAAAGTCCTGACGCCGCGACGCGTTTCCACACGCTTCGGCAAGCACGGCATCAAGCGCGACATACGGAGAAAGACGTACCTATTCTTCGCTGGAAAAGGCGCGTTGCCACCAGCCTTTTTTCTTCGGCTTGGCCGACTCTTCCTTTGGCGTCGTGTCCGGGATGTCGTCCTGTAGCGTCCAGACGGGCGCCGAAGGCGTGCCTGGGGCGTGCGTCACCGGGACCGGCGTGGTGTCGATCTCGTCCGGGATTCCAAAACGGTCGGTTTCCGGCGTGAAGGCGGGGGCGGTCGCGCCCTCGGAAGCGCCTTCGCGATTGCGGCCGCCACGGCGGCCGCGCCGGCGCCTGCGGCGGCGTCCATTCTCCCCGCCAGCATGCGCCGGGTCGTCGGCCTGCTGGCTCTGCTCCGGTTGCGTGCCGCCATCGGATTCGCCGGCTGTTTCCTGTTCCGTCGTATCGGCATCCGGGGAAATTTCGCCTTTGGCGGCGTCCGCGCGTGCTTCGGCGTCCGCACCTTCCGGGCGCGATCCGCGATCGCGGTTGCGGCCCCGTCCGCCGCGCCGGCGCCTGCGGCGCTTGCCGCCTTCGCCGTCCCGCGCCTGCGGCGCTTCGCGCACGTCTTCGTCGGCCTGGGAGACGCGGTCCTCGTGTTCCTCGGTTTCTTCGTCCACTTCCTCGACAGGCGTGTCGTCTTCCGGTTCGTCGGAGGGCACAAAGCCGGCCTCGATGGAAACCGCATGGCTGCGCGGCCGGTCTTCCGGATCGCGGGCGCGGGTGCGGTCGAGTTCGAAATGCCCCGCCATCAGCCCTTCCTTGGGCTCGAAGGTGACGTCCATGCCATACTCGGCCTCGATCCGGGCCAGTTCGGCGCGTTTCTGGTTCAGGGTGTAGATCGCCACATCGCCGGCCACCTTCACCGTGACGGCGCTGGCGCGGTTCTTCTCGCCTTCCTCTTCCAGGGCGCGCAATACGCGCAGCGCCGTGGATTCCACCGAACGCACGATGCCCGCGCCGCCGCAATGCGGGCAGAGGATGGTGGAGGAGGCGACCACGCCCGCGCGCAGGCGCTGGCGCGACATTTCCAGAAGGCCGAACTGGCTGATCTTTCCGATCTGGACCCTGGCCCGGTCGTTCTTCACCGCCTCGCGCAGCCGCCGCTCGACTTCGCGGTCGTTGCGGCCGTCTTCCATGTCGATGAAGTCGATCACGATCAGTCCGGCCAGGTCGCGCAATCTCAACTGGCGCCCGATCTCGTCGGCGGCTTCCAGATTGGTCTTGCGCGCGGTCTCCTCGATGGAGTGCTCGCGGGTGGCGCGGCCGGAATTGACGTCGATGGAAACCAGCGCTTCGGTCTGGTTGATGACGATATAGCCGCCGGACTTGAGGGTCACGGTGGACGAGAACATGGCGTCCAGCTGCTGCTCGATGTGCAGGCGCTGGAACAGCGGCACGCTGTCCTTGTACTGATGCACATTGCGCGCCTGGGCCGGCATCAACATGCGCATGAAGTCCTTGGCATTGCGGAAGCCCGCTTCGCCTTCCACCACCAGGTCCTTCACGTCCTTGTTGTAGAGGTCGCGGATGGCGCGCTTGATCAGGTCGCCTTCCTCATAGACGCAGGCCGGCGCGTTCGAATTGAGGGTCTTTTCGCGGATCGTGTCCCACAGTCGCATGAGATATTCATAGTCGCGCCTTATCTCGAGCTTGGTGCGGTTTTCGCCCGCGGTGCGGATGATCAGGCCCATGCCCTCGGGCAGTTCCAGGCCCTGCGCCGCCGATTTCAGGCGCTTGCGATCCGCGGCGTTGGTGATCTTGCGGGAGATGCCGCCGCCGCGCGGGGTATTGGGCATCAAGACGCAATAGCGCCCGGCAAGCGAGAGATAGGTGGTGAGTGCGGCGCCCTTGTTGCCCCGCTCTTCCTTGACCACCTGGACCAGGATGATCTGGCGGCGCTTGATGACTTCCTGAATTTTATAATGGCGCCGGCGCATCCATTTCTGCGGCGGCCGCTGCATCTGGAGCTTCTTCTCGCCCCCGCTTGCGGCTTCGCCTTCGACCGGCTCGATGGCGCCTTCGTTCTCCTCGGCGGCCTCGGCGGCGGCGATCTCGCCGTCCGTGGGGGCGGTCCCCGCCGTGACCGGCTCGATCTCGCCTTCATTTTCTTCGGCGGCTTCCGCCTCGACGATCTGGGGATCGTGGCCGTAATCGGCTTCGGCCGCATGGCCGGCTTCGGACTTGGTGAGGGGCTCGTCTTCCTCCTCGTCATGGTCGTGTTCATGCTCGACGGACGCGCCGGCATGGTTGACGAAGATATCCTCATGGTCTTCTTCGTCCGAAGGGGAGACGGGTTCGGAAGAGGCGTCTTCGGATGCGGTCTCGTTATCGCGCGGAAGTTCGATGCTGGCCGCATCCAGCGGCACCGGGGCCGCGTCATCGATCTCTTCGGCCGTGTCTTCGCCGGGTTCCTCGTCGTCGTCTTCGCCCTCCGGCTTGGCGCCGGTCATCTCGAAGCTTTCGATATCGTCTTCCTGGCGGCGGCGGGCTTCGGCTTCTTGCTCGGCCAGCAGGGCCTGACGATCCGCCGTCGGGATCTGGTAATAATCGGGGTGGATTTCCGAGAAGGCGAGGAAGCCCTGGCGGTTGCCGCCATACTCCACGAAGGCGGCCTGGAGCGACGGCTCCACCCGCGTCACTTTGGCGAGATAGATATTGCCCTTGAGCGGCCGCTTGCTTGCGGCCTCGAAATCAAATTCCTCGACTTTGGATCCGTCGAGAACCACCACGCGGGTTTCTTCCGGGTGGTTGGCGTCTATGAGCATGCGCTTGGACATGAAGGTCTCCGGGGCCAGCGCCAATGCCCAAATCGCGTTCCAACGCGAACGCAGGGGCGGCAGCGAGCCATGTTGTTGGGGGCAAGCGGCCACCGAAACCCTGCGGCAAGGCCGCGGAGAGGATCGGGTTGGGTCGCAAATTGCCGGTCATGAGTAACACTTAAATTCGGGCCGCCCGGGGGCGGAGAGGCGCTGCCGTCTGCAATGGAGGGCTTCCTGCACCGTCTCGAGAAAGCTATCTGGGGAGACGGCGGGGCATCCGGACCACTGCACCTTCCGGATCCGTCCGGGGCGGAGCAGCATGGAAGCCCTTGTAGGGGGCGGGGTGCCTCCCGGCAAGGGCTTGTACGGCCTATCCCTGACAGGGTGGGGCTAACGAATCGTAAAGATTTTCGGTGCATTTAGGGGTTCCGGACCCCGGTTGAGGCGGAAAGTTGTTTCGAATCATAGCTATAGCGGTGGCCGCGGCGATCCTGGGAACAGGCGCGCTGACGGCGGTTCCTGCCGCCGGCCAGAGCGACGATCCGATCGCCAGGGTGCTGCGCCAGGATCAGACGGCTCCAGGCGCCCCCCCATCGGCCACCCATCTGCCGGTCGCCCCCGCGAAGGCGCCGCCCGCGCCGGGCGCGGGGCCATCACCGGGCAGCAATGCGGGAGCAAGCCCTCCCGTCGTGCTCTCTGCTCGGATTGGCGAGCATGAGGACCGCACCCGCTTCGTCATCGAACTCAGCGATCCCGTCAACATCCGCACCTTCACTCTGACCGACCCCGACCGGGTGGTGGTGGACATGCCGGAAGTCTCCTGGCGGCTGGGCGCGCCGCCGCGGCCCTCCGGCCGGGGATCGGTCAAATCCTATCGTTATGGCGTTTTCCGCAAAGGCAATTCGCGGATGGTGATCGATCTCACCCGGCCCGTGCGGATCTCCGATCCGCTGATGATCCCGCCCGCCAACGGCTTCGGCTATCGCGTGGTGATCGATCTTTTCCCAACCCAGCGCGCCAAATTCAACACCGAGGCCGGCTGGCCGGCCGACCTGAAGGCGCGTGAAACCGATGCCGAGCGCCTGACCGCATTGATGGCCGAATCCCAGAAGCCGACCGGTCGCAAGGTGGTGGTGATCGATCCGGGCCATGGTGGGCTCGATTCCGGCACCATCGGCGTCAATGGGATGGCGGAAAAGGATCTGGTGCTGGCCGAAGGCCTGAATCTCGCCAAAGCGCTGAAGGCGGCCGGATACACCGTGCACATGACCCGCGACAGCGACGTCTTTGTTCCGTTGCCGCAGCGGGTGGCGATCGCGCGCAAGCTCCGCGCCGATCTGATGATCTCGCTGCATGCCGATTCCAATCCGGATCCGGACGTGACCGGCCTGTCGATCTACACGCTGAGCGATGGCCGCTCGGACCGGGAGGCCGCGGCGCTAGCCAAGCGCGAGAACCAATCCGACATCATCGCGGGCGTGGATCTCTCCAGTGCCAACAGTCCCGTCGCCCCGATCCTGATCGACTTGGCGCAGCGCGACACCATGAACCGTTCGTCGCGTTTCGCCGAGACGGCGCTCAATCAGTTGGACGGGGTGACCGACATCCTGGCCCGCAGTCCGCATCGTTCGGCGTCCCTGGCGGTCTTGGTCGCGCCCGATGTTCCGGCCGTCCTGATCGAGCTGGGCTATCTTTCCAATCGCGCCGATGCCGCGCGCATGAACACGCAAGCCTGGCGAACCAAGGTCGCCAAAGCCATCACCAATGCCGTGGACCGGCATTTCGCGGCGGGAACTTCACGCTAAGTCCGGTCCCCACATGAAAAATCGGACGGATTTTGCGCCTCTTTTCAACCCCAAAAGGGTACTATAAGGGGAACACAAGCGAACGGGCGGGAAAGCCCGAGAGGATCAATGGTCCGACGTCTTCTTGTCTATGCCGGTCTTGGTGTCGCCGCACTTGCCGCTTTGGGCGTGGTGGCCGGCATCTTCTATGTCTATACCGTGACGCGCGACCTCCCCAGCGTGGAGGCGCTCAAGAATTACACGCCGCCCGTCACCACCCGGGTCTATGCCGGCAATGGCACGGTGCTGGGAGAATATGCGCGGGAATCGCGAATCTTCGTTCCGGCCGCCTTCATTCCCAAACTGGTGGCCGAGGCTTTCACCAGCGCCGAAGATCGCAATTTCTATCACCATCCTGGCATCGACCCGTCCGGCATTCTCAGGGCGGCGATCAAGGATGTCGGCCTGGTTCTGGAAGGCCGCCGCCCGCAAGGCGCCTCCACCATCACCCAGCAGGTGGCCCGCAATTTCCTGTTGAACTCGGACGTGAAATTCAGCCGCAAGATCCGCGAGGCGATCCTGGCGATCCGCATCGACGCGACCTATCCCAAATCCAAGGTCCTGGAACTCTATCTGAATGAAATCTATCTCGGCGAGCACAGCTATGGCGTGGGCGCCGCGGCGCTGAACTATTTCGGCAAGTCGCTCGACGAGCTCGATGTCGCCGAGGTCGCCTTCCTGGCGGCGCTGCCCAAAGGTCCGGCCAATTACGATCCGCGCTTCAATCACGCCGCGGCGGTGGATCGCCGCAACTGGGTGATCGGCCAGATGGCGGACAACAATTACATCACCGACGCCCAGGCCGCCGCCGCCAAGGCGGAACCGCTGGTGACCCAGATGCGCGCCCTGGGCAGCCAGGCCGCGGACGGCGATTATTTCGTCGAGGAAGTGCGCCGCCAGCTCTATGGCAAATATGGCGAGAAGGCGCTGTACGATGGCGGCCTGCAGGTGCGCGCATCGCTGGACACGCGGCTCCAGAATTACGCGGTGAGCGCGCTGCGTTCCGGCCTGGTGCGCTACGACCGCCGCCATGGCTGGCGCGGCGCCAAGAAGCATATCGACGCCGGCGGCGACTGGCATGCGCAGTTGATCAAGCAGAGCAACCAGTCCGGTGTCGAAAGCTGGAAGATCGCCGCCGTGCTGGGCTTCGAACAGAAGGCGATCCGCATCGGCCTGAGCGATGGGGCGACCGGCACCATTGCCTATGACGGCTACAAGTGGGCGCGGCGCGAATTGCGCAATGCCAATGTCGGCGCCGCGCCGCAAAAGCCGCAGGATGTGGTCAAGCCGGGCGACGTGATCTATGTCGAGCCGGAGGGCAAGGCCGGCGAATATGGCCTGCGCCAGATTCCCGAGATCAACGGCGCCATCGTGGCGATGGATCCGCACACCGGACGCGTTCTGGCGCTGTCGGGCGGGTTCTCCTACGCTTCGTCGCAATTCGACCGCGCCATGCAGGCGATGCGCCAGCCGGGCTCGGCGTTCAAGCCTTTCGTCTATGCCGCGGCCTTGGACAATGGCTATACGCCGGTTTCCAAGGTGCTGGACGCGCCTTTCGTGATGGACATGGGACCGGGGCAGGGCCTCTGGCAGCCGGACAATTACGAGCATGATTTCCTGGGCGACACCACGCTCCGGCGCGGCCTGGAATTGTCGCGCAACGTCATGACGGTGCGGCTGGCCTACACGCTGGGGATGGACAAGGTGGTTCCCTATCCCATCCGGTTCGGCGTCTACGACAAGTTGCCGCCGTTGCTCGCCAATTCGCTCGGCGCCTATGAGACCACGCTGCTCAGGCTGGTCACCGGCTATTCGGAGTTCGTCAACGGCGGCAAGAAGATTCAGCCTTCGCTGATCGACCGGATTCAGGATCGCAACGGCAAAACCATCTGGCGGCACGACGCGCGGGCCTGCGAAGGGTGCGACGATGCCAGCTGGCATGGACAGCAGGAGCCGCTGCTCGCCGATACCCGCCAGCAGATCATCGATCCGCGCACCGCCTACCAGATCGTCTCGATGCTGGAAGGCGTGGTTCAGCGCGGCACCGGCGTGTCGGTGCGCGCGGTGGGCAAGCCCCTGGCCGGCAAGACCGGCACCTCGTCCGATTCACGCGATACCTGGTTCATCGGTTTCTCGCCGGATCTCGCTGCGGGCGTTTTCGTCGGCTTCGACAATCCCCGGACTTTGGGAGCGCACGAACAGGGCGCGACAGCGGCGGCGCCGATCTTCCGGGATTTCATGAAGGGCGCGCTGGCCGATGCGCCGCCCACGCCGTTCCGCGTGGCGCCGGGCATCGAGGAAGTCGCGATCGACTGGCGGAGCGGCAATCCGGTTCCGGACGGCACGCCGGGCGCGATCATGGAAGCTTTCAAGGCCGGCACCGCGCCGGGCGAAGAGAATGCTCCTTCGCTTGCCACCGTCACGGCGGGGGACACGGGTCCCGCGCCCGTCGCCGCATCCGGCCAGGCGGCGCCGCGCGCGCCGGTCGGCTCGGTCGGTGAAGGTACCGGCGGGCTTTATTGAGGTCCGGCATGGCTCTTATTGCGGAGCCGCTCAAGTTGGAAGGCTGGTTGCGCCGCGCCCGCCTTCTGCTGATGGCCTCGCAACGCGGCCTGCGCGACGCCGAGCCGAGTCAGATTCTCCTGTGCGCGGTGATGGGCTGTTTCACCGGGGCGGTGGTGGACTTGCTGCGCGAGGGCGTCGCCTGGCTGCATGTCTTCGATTTCGGCATTCCCGCCGATCATTATCTGAGCGAAGGGGTGGGCGTATCGCGGGGGCGCCTGCTGTTCGTTCCGCTTCTGGGCGGGCTGCTTCTGGGGCTGGCGGCGCGGGCCGCGCGAGCCCGGCGCTTGAACGAAATCGTCGATCCGATCGAAGCCAATGCGCTGCATGGCGGGCGCATGAGTTTGCGGGAATCGCTCTGGCTCACTTTTACCACCGTGATCTCCAACGGCGCGGGCGCTTCGCTGGGCATGGAAGCCGGATACAGCCAGTTGGGCGCGGGCCTTTATTCCTGGCTGGGGCGCTGGTTTCGGCTCCGCCGCGCCGATTTGCGCGTGTTCGTGACCGCGGGCGCGGCGGCGGCGATCGCGGCGGCGTTCAACGCTCCCCTGGCTGGTGCCTTTTATGGCTATGAACTGATCCTGGGCAGCTACACCACCAAGGCGCTGGCGCCCGTCATGGTGGCGTCGGTGTCCGCGGCGCTGACTCAGCGCGCCATGTCTCACATGAAGGCGCTGTTCGAAGTCTCGGGCGGTTACAGCGTTCCGTCCGGCAGCTATCTTCTATTCGCACTGTTGGGCGTGGGCGCGGCCGGGGTGGCGGTAGCGGCCATGCAGGCGGTGACCTGGACCGAGCGCAGCCTGCGCGCATCGCGCCTGCCGGACTGGCTGCGCCCGGCGGTCGGCGGCGCGCTTTTGTCCATGCTGGCGCTTTTCGCGCCGCAGGTGCTGGGCAGCGGCCATGGCGCGGTGCAATTTCACTTCGACACGCGCTGGACCTTCTGGGCCCTGGCGGCTCTT
>JAFKFF010000004.1 GCA_017307315.1 Alphaproteobacteria bacterium | reverse complement strand
TGCGCTGATCGCGCTCCGAACACACCAAGCCAGCACGTTCCAACGCAGCAACGTGAAATGAAAAAGTAGACGGCGCGACACCCACCTCTTCAGCGATCTTTCCAGCAGCCACTGCTCCAGCACCCTTGCGGATGAGATATCGCAAGATTGCCAGACGTGTTTCCTGCGACAAAGCCGCGAACGCTTCGAGCGCTTGACCAGATTTCATATTTCCACAATAGTCAAAATATAGAGTTTGTCCAGCCACCGCAGACAACGACTTCGATGGCGTGGGAATTCCAACCGATTCCAGGGGGATGCCGCAATGTCAGACCGCATATTTAACGTGCTTTTTCTGTGCAAGGGCAATTCGGCCCGTAGCATCATTGCGGAAGCTTATATGCGTAGCCGCAATGTCTCGCATTTGCGGGCCTATAGCGCCGGCTCCGCTCCACTAGGCTTTGTCCAGCCCTATGCCTTGGAAGTGCTGAACGAGGCCGGTATTTCCACAGATGGATTGCGAAGCAAAAGCTGGAACGAATTTTCCGGCAGTGACGCCCCTGTGATGGATCTCATCATAAACCTGTGTGAGGAAGATCGGGGAGAAGACTGCCCCTCCTGGCCGGGCCGCCCCGCAACAGCGCATTGGGCGATCCCTGACCCTGCCGTGATTGAAGGAACCGAGATATTCAAACGGGCGGCCTATACGCGTGCGCTCGCGTTTTTGAAGCAGCGGACAGACTTCCTGCAGCATTTCACTATGGAACAGCTCCAAAATCTCGCCAGACATAAGAAAACGGACATTTCACTCGATGGCGATCAGCGAACCGCGCCCCAGCATTAAGAAGCGAGAGCCTCGCCCGCTGGGTTGGCCAGATTATGCTATTCACGCGACCAGATCACGAATCGGAACCTCTATGACGCGCATCGGAATAAACGGCTTTGGACGTATGTGACGGCTCGCCTTTCGGGCAGCTTGGGATCGTAGTGATCTGGAAATCGTGCATGTGAATGAAATCAAAGGCGGGGCCAAAACGGCGGCGCACCTCCTGGCATTCGACAGCGTTCATGGGCGCTGGCAAAAACCCATTTCCGCAGCGGAAAGCAGCTTTGAAGTTGAGGGTCGCAAGATTGGCTTCAGCGATCATGCCAAGCCAGGCGATGTGCCCTGGGAAACCCATGGCGTAGAGATCGTTCTGGAATGTAGCGGGAAAATTCTCACTCCAGAGACAATCCAACCCTATTTCGATCGCAATGTGACGAAAGTCGTGGTTGCCGCACCCGTCAAGCAGGGTGCTTTGAATATCGTGATGGGCGTCAACGACAACCTGTACGATCCGAAGCAGCACAACATCGTCACCGCCGCCTCCTGCACGACCAATTGCCTGGCCCCGGTGGTGAAGGTCATTCATGAGAGCCTTGGCATCAAGCATGGCTCGATGACCACCATTCACGATGTGACAAACACGCAGACCATGGTGGATGCCCCTCACAAGGATTTGCGGCGGGCCCGGTCCGCTTTGACCTCTCTGATCCCGACCACGACAGGCTCCGCGACAGCGATCACGATGATTTACCCGGAGCTGAAGGGCCGGCTAAACGGGGTCGCCGTCCGGGTGCCGCTTCTCAACGCCTCCCTGACCGACTGCGTCTTTGAGGTCAATCGCCCCACCACAGTCGAAGAGGTGAATGGCCTATTGAAGGCGGCCGCGGAAGGTGGCCTGAAGCATATCCTGGGCTATGAAGAGCGCCCGCTGGTTTCGGTGGATTTTGTCAACGATCCCCGTTCGTCTATCGTAGACGCCCTTTCCACGATGGTGATCAACGGAACCCAGGTGAAGATTTTGGCCTGGTACGACAATGAGTGGGGCTATGTGAACCGGATGGTCGAACTCGCCGCCAAGGTCGCGGCCTCGCTGGCGGGCAACAAAGCCTGATGTCGGAAGTCACCAGCATCCGCGCCTACGCGCTGGTGACCGCCGCCTATTGGGGCTTCACCGTCACGGACGGCGCCCTTCGCATGCTGGTAGTGCTGCACTTCTACCAGCTCGGTTATAGCGACGTAACCATTGCGTTCCTTTTCCTGTTCTACGAATTCTTTGGCATCGTCACCAACCTCTTCGGCGGCTGGATTGCGTCACGATCCGGCCTGCGGGTGACCCTCTATGGCGGGTTGGCGATCCAGATATTCGCTCTAGTGATGCTGGCTCTGCTTCAGCCCAGTTGGGCCGAAATCCCCGCCGTCGCCTACGTCATGTGCGCCCAGGCTTTATCGGGGATCGCCAAAGACCTGACCAAGATGAGCGCCAAGAGCGCTATCAAGATCATCGTACCCGCAGGACAGGATGGCGCACTGTTCATCTGGGTTTCGCGCCTGACGGGTTCCAAGAACGCCCTGAAAGGGGTGGGCTTCTTCGTCGGCGGATTGCTGCTGGCGGCGCTAGGCTTTGCAGGGGCGCTATATGCGATGGCGGCCGCCCTGGTGGTCGTCCTGGTCGGGACAGCCCTGTCGCTTTCCGGCTCACTGGGAAAATCCAAGAAGAAGGTCAAGTTTACATCCCTTCTTTCCAAGTCGCCCGACATCAACTGGCTCTCCTTTGCTCGCTTATTCCTGTTCGCCTCGCGTGATGTCTGGTTCGTGGTCGGTTTGCCGGTCTTCCTTGCCAGCCAGGAGCTTTCGTTCACCCAGG
>JAFKFF010000003.1 GCA_017307315.1 Alphaproteobacteria bacterium | reverse complement strand
CCGCCAGCGAGCTGGATGCCAAAGTTACCCAGAAGCTGGAAGAGATGAAGCCGCGGGTGAATCTGAAGGGCTTCCGCCCGGGCAAGGCGCCGGTGTCCTTCCTCAAGAAGCAGTTCGGCAAGTCCGTGATGGGCGAGGTGGTCGAGCAGGCCGTCAACGAAGGCAGCCAGAAGGCGATCAACGACAATCAATTGAAGCCCGCCCTGCAGCCCCGCGTCGAGCCGGTCGGTGACGTTCAGCAGGTGGTGGATGGCAAGGCCGACCTGCAATTCACCGTCACGGTCGATCTGATGCCCGAATTCGAGACCACCGATGTCTCCAAGCTCGCGGTCGAGCGCCTGACGTCCGAAGTGGGCGATGCCGACGTGAACGAGGCGCTGGAGCGCCTGGCCCAGCAGACCCGCGGCTACAATGCCCGCCCCGAAGGCGAAGCGGCGGAAAAGGACGACATCGTCCAGATCGATTTCGTCGGCAGCGTCGACGGCGTCGAATTCGACGGCGGCAAGGGCGAGAATTTCAACCTCACCCTGGGTTCGGGCCAGTTCATTCCCGGCTTCGAGGATCAGCTGATCGGCGCCAAGGCGGGTGACAAGCGCGATGTGAAGGTGACCTTTCCGGCCGAATATCATTCGGCCGATCTCGCCGGCAAGGAAGCTCTCTTCGCCGTCACGGTGAAGGAGATCAAGACTCCGGAAGAGACCAAGATCGACGACGAGCTGGCCAAGAAAATGGGCTTGGAAAACCTCGCCACCCTCAAGGAGCGGGTGTTCGACCAGGTGCGCGGCGACTTCACCGCCGCCAGCCGTCTGCATCTGAAGCGGCGCATTCTGGACGCGCTGGATTCCTCCCATAATTTCCCCCTGCCGCCCGCCATGGTGGAAGCCGAATTCGAATCCATCTGGGCCCAGGTCGAGGCCGAGCTGAAGCGCGAAGGCAAGACCGCCGCCGACGAAGGCAAGACCGAGGACGAACTGAAGGCCGAATACCGCGCCATCGCGGAGCGCCGCGTGCGGCTCGGCCTGGTCCTGGGCAAGCTGGGCGAGCAGAACGGCATCACCATCACGGGCGAGGAGGTCAATCGCGCCATCATGGCGCGCGCGCGCCAGTTCCCCGGCCAGGAACAGCAGGTGTTCCAGTATTACGCCAACAATCCGCAGGCCCAGGCCGAGATTCGTGCGCCTCTGTTCGAAGACAAGGTCGTCGATTTCATCGCCGAACTGGCTCAGGTCACCGACAAGCCGGTGGACCGCGAGACCCTGTTCAAGGATCCCGACGACCTGCCGGAAAGCGTCAAAAAAGCCTGAAGCCTCGCAATACCGGGCTGGAACGCTATATTAAGTGGACGATGGTGTAAGACTGTCGCCTGAACCGTCACGAATCGGAAAGCGCGCCTATGGCCAATCCCATGGAATTCCACAACAACACCCTGGTCCCGATGGTGGTCGAACAGACGGCCCGGGGCGAGCGCGCCTTCGACATCTATTCGCGTCTCCTGAAGGAGCGGGTGATCTTCATCACCGGCCCGATCGAAGATTACGGCGCCAGCCTGATCACCGCCCAGCTCCTGTTTTTGGAAGCGGAAAATCCCAAGAAAGAGATTCACATGTACATCAACTCGCCGGGCGGGTTGGTGACGGCGGGCCTGGCGATCTACGACACCATGCAGTATGTGCGCCCGCCGGTTCAGACCTTCTGCATCGGCCAG
The DNA here is from genome assembly GCA_017307315.1 of Alphaproteobacteria bacterium. GTDB lineage: Bacteria > Pseudomonadota > Alphaproteobacteria > Micropepsales > Micropepsaceae > Rhizomicrobium. Next base: position 978 of record JAFKFF010000003.1, on the reverse strand, counting down.
GCGGCCTCGGCGGCCTCGCTGCTGCTTTGCGCCGGCCGGAAAGGCGAGCGGTTCGCCCTTCCGAATTCCCGCATCATGGTCCATCAGCCTTCCGCCGCCTTCTATGGCCAGGCCGCCGATATCGCGCGCCATGCCCAGGAAATCGTGAAGCTGAAGCGCCGGTTGAACGAGATTTATGCCAAGCACACCGGCCAGACCGTCGAAGCCATTGAAAAAATGCTGGACCGCGACACGTATATGACAGCGGAAGAGGCCAAGAGTTTCGGCCTGCTGGATCAGGTGATGGTCCGCCGGCCGGAAAGCGAACCGGCGCCCTGAATCGCGAAAAATGGCAAAAGTTCCTGAGTTTCCCGGGGCTTGGGCCGGATTAAACAAATCTTGATCCCGCCGCCGTTAACGTGGTCGAATGTTGGGGTATGGGGGTGCTTCGGCTCCTCCTTTATTGTGCAAAGCAGCATGGGCCGGGTCCTTTAGCTGCGAAGCGGGCGGAAAGCCCCCGGTGGAAGGACCGGATGTGAAATGAGCAAAGCCAGCGGCGGCGAATCCAAGAACACGCTCTATTGTTCTTTCTGCGGCAAGAGCCAGCACGAAGTGCGCAAGCTCATTGCCGGCCCGACCGTGTTCATCTGCGACGAATGCGTCGAACTCTGCATGGAGATCATCCGGGAGGAGAACAAGACCTCCTTCATGAAGTCCAAGGAGGGGGTGCCGACCCCGCAGGAGATCTTCAAGGTTCTTGATGATTATGTTGTCGGCCAGGCGCACGCCAAGAAGGTGCTGTCGGTCGCCGTCCACAATCACTACAAGCGCATCAACTCGTCCGGCAAGAATGGCGACGTCGAACTCGCCAAGTCCAACATCATGCTGATCGGCCCCACCGGCTGCGGCAAGACCCTGCTCGCCCAGACCTTGGCGCGCATCCTGGACGTGCCCTTCACCATGGCCGACGCCACCACCCTGACCGAGGCCGGTTATGTC
>JAFKFF010000002.1 GCA_017307315.1 Alphaproteobacteria bacterium | reverse complement strand
TGCCGTATCTGGCGCGCGCCGCCGTGGCGGCGGGCGTGGCGGCCGTTTTCATGGAGGTCCACCAGGATCCCGACCATGCGCCGTCGGATGGTCCCAACATGGTCAAGCTCAAGGACTTCCCGGCGCTCTTGGAACAGCTGGTGGAAATCGACGCCGTGGTGAAACGCGCGCGTTGATTGCGAGCCTCAACTCCGGACGATCAAACGGCGTTCGCCGCCATCCAGCTGACGCCAACACCCCAGACCGACAGCACCAGCAAGGCCAGACAGGCGAGCGAGGCGATGGCGAAGCCGGGACCGCGCTTGTTGGCTTCCTTCATATAGCCGATGCCATAAAGCACGCGGCCGATGCACCAGATCAGGCCCAGCGCCGGGGGCGCCCAGCCATGGAAGTAGAGCGTCGCGACCCACAGCAGCGGCAGGAAGATCACCACCTGCTCGACGGTATTGCCCTGGACCCTGAGCGCGCGCTCCAGATCGGGATGGCCCGTCATGGCCGGCGGGAAGATCTTCACCCGGCCGCGGGTGCGGCCCACGACGAACATGCTGTAGTAAAGCACCAGCGCGGTCAGGATGGTGACGGCGGCGCTCAGGATGGTGGCAGGTGCGGCAAGCATGATCCCCCCAAAGACTGGAAATAAAAAGTCCCGCGCCGATCGCGGCGCGGGACCAGTCTAACCGACTCGCGGGATTTATCGCGGCTTATGACGATGGGCCAGACGCTCCTGGATGCGGGCCTTGCGGTCGGCGGGGATCGCATCCCAGCGGGCCTGCATGTCGGCCTTGAGCTTCTGCCGGTCGCCCTCTGTCATCGCGGCCAATTTCTGGAAATGTTCCTTGCGGAAGGCGCGCCTTTGCTCGCGCGCTTCCTTGCGGATCTGCATCCGGTAGGCGACGCGCTGTTCGGGCGTGAGGAAGCTCAAAAGCTGGCGGCCATGGTGCCGGCCGGCGCCATCGCCGGGGCTGGCCGCGGCGGGGGCCTGGGCCATGCCGGGGGCGGCGGCGATCAGGGAAAGGGGCGCCAGCAAGCTGGCGGTCAGAACCAGAATTTTCACGCGAGTCATCAGAGTTTCTCCAGCAAATGCCCTTCACCCCGCTGAAACGCCCGGCGTACCGGGCTTCCGTCGCTCCCGTGCGGGTGACGGGTGGCGAAAACCGCAAACTTCCCGTAAAGACGGCGCAAATACTGCGAAAAGGGTCCTCCATGACTGCCATCCTCGACATCACCGGCCGCGAAATCCTGGATTCGCGCGGCAATCCCACCGTGGAGGTGGATGTGCGGCTGGAAGACGGCAGCTTCGGCCGCGCGGCCGTGCCGTCGGGCGCTTCGACCGGCGCGCACGAGGCGGTGGAGCTGCGCGATGGCGGCAAGCGTTATGGCGGCAAGGGTGTGGAAAAAGCGGTCGCCGCCGTGAACGGCGAATTGTTCGACGCGCTGTGCGGCATGGAGGCCGAGGAACAGATCCGCATCGACCGGGCTATGATCGCTCTCGATGGCACGCCCAACAAGGCGCGGCTGGGCGCCAATGCCATCCTGGGGGTGTCGCTGGCGGTGGCCAAGGCGGCGGCGATGGCATCCGGTCTTCCGCTCTACCGCTATGTCGGGGGCGCCAAGGCCGAACTCCTGCCGGTGCCGATGATGAACATCGTCAATGGCGGCGTGCATGCCGATAATCCCATCGACTTTCAGGAATTCATGATCATGCCGGTGGGTGCGCCCACCTTCCGCGAAGGCCTGCGCATGGGGGCGGAAATCTTCCAGACCTTGAAGAAGGCGCTGCACGATGCCGGCCACAACACCAATGTGGGGGACGAGGGCGGCTTCGCGCCCAACCTGAAGAGCCCCGACGAGGCGCTGGGCTATATTTCCAAGGCGGTGGAGAAGGCCGGCTACAAGCTGGGCGACGATATTTTCTTCGCGCTCGATCCGGCGTCCACCGAGTTCTTCAAGGACGGCAAGTATGTCCTGGAGGGCGAAGGCAAGACGCTTTCGCCGGACGAGATGGTCAAGGTCTATGCCGATCTCTGCAAGCGCTATCCCATCATTTCCATCGAAGACGGCATGGCCGAGGACGACTGGGCCGGCTGGAAGGCGCTGACCGACACGGTGGGCAAGACCGTGCAGCTGGTGGGCGACGATCTTTTCGTCACCAATGTGAAACGGCTGAAGCAGGGGATCGACCAGGCCACGGCCAACGCCATCCTGATCAAGGTCAACCAGATCGGCACTTTGAGTGAAACGCTGGATGCCATCGAGATGGCGCACAAAGCGGCTTATCGCGCGGTGATGAGCCACCGCTCGGGCGAGACCGAGGATTCCACCATCGCGGATCTGGCCGTCGCCACCAATTGCGGTCAGATCAAGACCGGTTCGCTGGCGCGTTCGGACAGGCTGGCGAAGTACAACCAGCTTCTGCGGATCGAGGAACAACTGGGCGACGCGGCCAAGTATGCGGGCCGTTCGATCTTGCGACGCTGATTTCTCGAAAGTTCCGGAACAAACGTCACAAATGCGCTTGACGGCGTAAATCGCCTCGTGATTCGTTGGGCGCATGCGAATCAAGCGCTCCGTCACGCGTTTTTTCCTGGCGCTGATCCTGCCGGCGCTCACCATCGCCGTGGTGGGCTATTTCGGCGGCTATGCCATTTGGGGCGAGCGCGGCCTGATGGTCCTGGAGAATGCGCAAGC
>JAFKFF010000001.1 GCA_017307315.1 Alphaproteobacteria bacterium | reverse complement strand
ATAGGGCGCGGGGCCGCTCCTGCGAGCCGCCCCGCCCCATATTTCAACCCTGACGGGCCGTCCGCTTGGCGGCGGCGTCGGCGCGGCGCTTCTGGCGCTTGCCCGGCTCGCCCTTCTTGTTCGAATAGACTTTCTTCTGGAAGGTGGTGGTGACCGAACCGCCCGCCTTCTCGACGGCGGCGCGGGCGCCGGCCGAAACACCGGCCACTTCGATATCGACCTTGGCGGTGATGGCGCCCTTGCCGAGGAGGCGCACGCCATCGCGGCTCTTGTGCGCCAGACCGGCCTTGCGCAGCACCTCTTCGGTGATCTTGCCATCCGCCTTCAGACGCTTCTCGTCGATCGCCTTCTGCAGAAGGCCGATATTCACCTCCGAGAAGTCGTTGGCGAAAATATTGTTGAAGCCGCGCTTGGGGATGCGCATGTGCAGCGGCATCTGGCCACCTTCAAAGCCATAGACCTTGGTGCCGGTGCGGGCCTTAGCGCCCTTGACGCCACGGCCGGAGGTCTTGCCCAGGCCCGAGGACGAGCCGCGGCCGACCTTGTGCTTGTGCTTGTGCGCGCCCGGATTGTTGCTGATCTGGTTGAGCTTCATTCTTTATCTCCTGTCATGGCCCGCCAGCCCGAAGGGCGCGTGCGGGCCACCCAGCTATTTCTTCTCTTCAACAATTTCGACGAGATGCCGGACCGCGTTGATCATGCCGCGGACCGAAGGCGTGTCTTCGAGCGTACGGGTGCGGCGGATCTTGCCCAGCCCCAGCCCGCGCAAGGTCTGCGCCTGGATGTCGGGTTTGCGGTTGGCGGAACGGATCTGGCGAACCGTGACGGTCTTGCCGCTCGCTTTCGTCTTGGTGGCGGAGGCCGCCTTGGCTTTCTTCTCGGCCATAATGCTTCTTCCTATCTATCAGGCCGAGGCTTCGGCGGGAGCGCCTTCGCGCTTGGCCAGGATCTCGGACACGCTGCGGCCGCGGCGGTTGGCGACCATGCGGGGCGACTGCTGGCTCTTCAGCGCGTCGAAGGTGGCGCGAACCATATTGTAGGGATTGGAGGTTCCCAGCGACTTGGACACCACGTCGCCCACGCCCAGGGCTTCGAACACCGCGCGCATCGGGCCGCCCGCGATGATGCCGGTACCGGCCGGCGCCGGACGCAGCAGCACCTTGCCGGCGCCATGATGGCCGCGCACTTCGTGATGCAAGGTGCGCCCATCCTTGAGCGGCACCCGGACCAGGGCGCGCTTGGCGGCGTCGGTCGCCTTGCGGATCGCTTCGGGCACTTCGCGCGCCTTGCCGTGACCGAAACCGACCCGGCCATTCTGGTCGCCGACCACGACGAGCGCCGCGAAACCGAAGCGACGACCGCCCTTCACCACCTTGGCGACACGGTTGATGTGCACCAGCTTGTCGATGAACTCATTGTCGCGTTCTTCGCGATCGCGGCCGCGGCCGCGCTTCTCGTCCCGTTGCTGTCCTTCACGCGCCATATCTCGTCCTTACCTTCTAAAGCGAGCAGCCGATTCGTTCATACGCTGCCGCTATGAATCCTTTAAAACTCGAGGCCGCCTTCGCGCGCCGCATCCGCCAGCGCCTTGACGCGCCCATGATAAATGTAGCCGCCGCGGTCGAAGACCACCTGCTTGACGCCCTTGGCGAGCGCCCGCTCGGCGATCTTCTTGCCCACATTGGAGGCCGCATCGACGTTCCAGGTCTTGGCCGGACGACCGTCTTTTTCATTGGTCGAGGCGGAGGCGACGGTCGCCGCCGTGCTGTCGTCGATCACCTGGGCATAGATGTGCTTGCCCGAACGGAAGATCGACAGGCGCGGACGACTGGCGCTTTTTGAAGAGAGGGTTTGTCATCTTACTTCTTCTTGCCTTCCTTGCGGCGGACATATTCGCCTTCGTAACGCACGCCCTTGCCCTTATAGGGTTCCGGACGGCGATAGCCGCGAATTTCGGCGGCAACCTGACCCACCAACTGCTTGTCCATGCCCGAGACGCTGATCTGGGTGGGCTTTTCCGACGTGATGGTGATGCCGGCGGGGATCGGATAGACCACGTCGTGGCTGAAGCCCAGTTGCAGGTTCAGATTTTTGCCCTGCACCGCGGCGCGGTAGCCGACGCCCTGGATTTCCAGCTTCTGGGTGAAGCCGGTGGTGACGCCGGTGACCAGATTGTTGACCAGCGTGCGGGACAGGCCCCACATCTGGGCGGAACGCTCCTGATCCTTGTCCGGCGTGATCGTGATGCCGTGATCGTCCACCTTGACGGAGACTTCCCGCACCAGCTTGACGCTGAGTTCGCCCTTGGGGCCCTTGACCTTGACGGTCTGGCCTTCGACCGAGGCGGTAACGCCCTTGGGCAGTGCGACCGGCTTTTTGCCAATACGTGACATGGGTTGGGTTCCTTAAAACACCTGGCAGAGGACTTCGCCGCCGACATTCTTTTCGCGGGCGGAACTGTCCGTCATCACGCCCTGGGGCGTGGAGAGAATGGAAACGCCCAGACCCTGGCGATGCGGCTTCAGATCGCTCACCGAGGAATAGACGCGGCGGCCCGGCGTGGACACCCGCTTCAGCTCGCGGATCACCGGCTCGCCCTCATGATATTTGAGTTCGATTTCAAGTTCCTTGTGTCCCTTGAACTCCACCTCGGCATAGCCGCGGATGAAGCCCTCTTCCTGCAACACGTCGAGCAGGCGGGCGCGCAGGCGCGAGTTGGGCGAACGCACCTTCGACGAACGGCGCAGCTGGCCGTTGCGGATGCGTGTCAGAAGATCGCCAATCGGATCGATGATCATGGATTCTCCTTACCAGCTCGCCTTGGTCATGCCGGGGATCTGGCCGAAATTGGACAGCGAACGCAGCGCGATACGCGACAGCTTGAGCTTGCGGTAATAGCCCTTGGGGCGGCCGGAAAGCTCGCAGCGGTGATGAATGCGCACCTTCGAGGAATTGCGCGGCAGCTTGGCGAGCTTGAGGCGCGCGGCAAAACGCTCCTCCGCCGGCAGCTTCATGTCTTCGGCCTGGGCCTTGAGCGCGGCACGCTTGGCGGCATAGAGCGCCACCAGCTTCTCGCGCTTCTTGTTGCGGTTGATCTGGCTCGTTTTCGCCATGGCAGCCTCAGTTATTCGTGAAGGGGAACTGGAAGCCCTCGAGAAGCGCCCTGGCCTCCTCGTCGGTCTTCGCAGAGGTGTTGAAGACGATGTCCATGCCCCAAACCGACTCGGTCTTGTCGTAGTCGATTTCCAGGAACACGATGTGTTCCTTCAGGCCCATGGCGTAATTGCCCCGGCCGTCGAAGCTCTTGGGATTGATGCCGCGGAAATCGCGCACGCGCGGCAGCGCCATGGTGATCAGCCGGTCGATGAACTCGTACATGATGTCGCCGCGCAAGGTCACCTTCGTGCCGATGGCCAGGCCCTCGCGGATCTTGAAAGTCGCGATCGCCTTCTTGGCGCGGGTCACCACGGCCTTCTGGCCGGCGATGGCGGTCAGGTCGTTCAGCGCCTGCTGGATCTTCTTGGAATCCGAAGCCGCCTCGCCCGCGCCGATATTCAGCACGACCTTGTTGATCTTCGGCACCTGCAACTGGTTGGTGTAGCCGAATTTCTTCATCAGCGCCGGACGCACCGTCTCGTTGTAGCGCTTCTTGAAACGCGGCACGTAGTTGGCGTCGCGCGCGTGCTCGCCCACGCCGACCTGCGTGCCGGCATTCACTTCGCGACGCTTGGCGTCCTTCTTTGGCTTTTCGGCCTTTTGACCTGCTTCAGACATCGATGACCTCACCGGACTTCTTGGCAAAGCGAACCTTGCGTCCGTCGTTCAGAGTTTTGAACCCTATGCGCGTCGCCTTGCCCGATTTGGGATCGACATGCGCCAGATTGGAAAGATGGATCGCGGATTCCTTGTTCACGATGCCGCCCTGCTGCGTCTGTGTCTGGCGCTGATGGCGCTTGACCACATTGACGCCGGCGACCAGGGCGCGGTCGTCCTTGGGGAACATTTTCAGGACTTCGCCCTTCTTGCCCTTGTCGCGGCCGGTCGTGACGATGACCTTGTCGCCCTTCTTGATGTTGCTCATCTAGAGAACCTCCGGCGCGAGCGAAATGATCTTCATCTGGTTCTTGGCACGCAGCTCGCGAGTGACCGGTCCGAAAATGCGGGTGCCGATCGGCTCGCCCTGGGCGTTGACCAGCACCGCGGCATTGCCGTCGAAACGGATCAGGCTGCCGTCTGGACGGCGCACACCCTTGGCGGTGCGCACCACCACGGCCTTCAGGACTTCGCCCTTTTTCACGCGGCCGCGCGGGATCGCTTCCTTCACCGACACCACGATGATGTCGCCGACATCGGCGTAGCGGCGATGCGAGCCGCCCAGCACCTTGATGCACATCACGCTCTTGGCGCCGGAATTGTCGGCGACATCCAGTTCGGTGGACATCTGTATCATGACATAGACTCCTAAATCGCGCCGTTACTTGCCGACGCGTTCCAGCACTTCCCAAGTCTTGAGCTTGGAAAGAGGCCGGCAT
>JAFKFF010000035.1 GCA_017307315.1 Alphaproteobacteria bacterium | reverse complement strand
CCGCCGCCCAGGAAGTGATCGAGGGCAAGCTCGACGAGCATTTCCCCTTGGCGGTCTGGCAGACCGGCTCGGGCACCCAGTCCAACATGAACGCCAATGAAGTGATCTCCAACCGCGCCATCGAAATGCTGGGCGGGGTGATGGGCTCCAAAAAGCCGGTCCATCCCAACGATCACGTCAATATGAGCCAGTCGTCCAACGACACCTATCCCACCGCCATGCACATCGCCTGCGCGGAAGAAATCGTGCACCGGCTGATTCCCGCCTTGCAGAAGCTGCGCAACGCGCTGAACGACAAGGCCGAAGCCTGGAAGGCGATCATCAAGATCGGCCGTACCCATACCCAGGACGCGACGCCGCTGACGCTCGGCCAGGAATTCTCCGGCTACACGATGCAGGTCCAGAACGGCATCGAGCGGATCGAGCAATCCCTGCCCAAGCTGATGCAGCTGGCCCAGGGCGGCACCGCGGTCGGCACCGGGCTCAATGCGCCGGTCGGCTTCGACAAGATGGTGGCCGAGCGCATCGCCGCCATCACACAGCTCCCTTTCACCAGCGCGCCCAACAAGTTCGAGGCGCTGGCCGCGCATGACGCGATGGTGTTCAGCCACGGCGCGATCAACACGGTCGCCGCCAGCCTGTTCAAGATCGCCAACGACATCCGCTTGCTCGGTTCGGGTCCGCGCTCGGGCCTTGGCGAACTGGCGCTGCCGGAGAACGAGCCGGGCTCCTCGATCATGCCGGGCAAGGTCAATCCCACCCAGTGCGAAGCGATGACCCAGGTCTGCGTCCAGATTTTCGGCAACAACGCCGCGCTGACCTTCGCCGACAGCCAGGGCCATTTCGAGCTCAATGTCTACAATCCGGTCATGGCCTATAATTTCCTGCAGAGCGTGCGCCTGATGGCCGACGCCGCGATCAGCTTCACCGACAATTGCGTGGTGGGGATCGAGCCGCGACTGGACAACATCAAGGCGGGCCTGGAACGCTCGCTGATGCTGGTGACGGCGCTGGCGCCCAAGATCGGCTACGACAACGCCGCCAAGATCGCCAAGACCGCGCACAAGAACGGCACCACCCTGAAGGAAGAGGCGGTCAAGGGCGGCTATGTCACGGCGGAAGAATTCGACGCCGTGGTGCGCCCGGAAGACATGATCGCGCCGAAATGAAAAGCCACCTCATCCTGAGCTTGTCGAAGGATGAGGACCTGAATTTTGTTTCCCGCCCTTCGACAGACTCAGGGCGAGGAGATGCGTAAATGGCCGGCCTGAAAAAGCGCTCCTTCTCCCTCTCCGGCCACCGCACCTCGGTGGCGCTGGAGGAGGAATTCTGGGCGGTCCTGGATGGCGAAGCCAGGAAGACCGGCCGCAGCCTGGCCGCCCTGGTGCAGGGCATCGACGCCACGCGCGGAACCCGCCCCCTGGCCAGCGCGCTTCGCCTTCACGCCCTTGCCGTGATCCGCACCCACATCTAACCTTCCCCGCATGATCACGCTCTATCACGCCCCCAAATCGCGCTCGACGCGGATGATCTTTCTTTTGGAAGAAATCGGCGCGCCTTACGAAATCAAGACGGTCACCATCCGGCGCGGCGACGGCAGCGGCGCCATCGATCCCGCCAATCCGCATCCCCATGCCAAGGTGCCCGCGATCCGCCACGGCAGCGAACTGGTGTTCGAATCCTCGGCGATCGTCGCCTATCTCACCGACACATTTCCCGATGCTGGCCTGGCGCCGAAGCCGGGGCAAGCGGGGCGCGGCCAGTATCTCACCATGCTGGCCTATTACGGCGATGTGATAGAGCCCGCCTTCGTCTCGAAATTCCTCAAGATGGATGTGCCGCGCGGCACCGCCGGCTGGGTCGCGGTGGAAGAGGTGATGCCCACCATCGACAAGCTGCTGACCACACAGCCTTACATCGCGGGGAAGGCCTTCACCGGCGCCGATATTCTCTACGCCACCACCTTCGGCATGTTCGCGCAGAACCCGATGATGCCCAAGCTCGCCTCGGTGGAGGCTTATGTGAAGCGTTGCCTGGACCGTCCCGCCTATGCCCGGGCGATGGCGAAGGACGCGGGATAAACCATGGGCGATATCGTCAATCTGCGCCGCGCCCGCAAGGCCAAGGCGAGGGACGAGAAGGCCAAGACAGCCGACGCCAATCGCCTGCTGCACGGCACGCCAAAGCCCCTGCGCGAGCTTGCCAAGGCACGGCGCGACAAGGCCGCGCGCGACCTGGACGCACACAAAAAGGACTAACCGGCACCGAGGGAACTTCCGGCGGGCCAGCCGCTCGCCCAAGCTCGCGGCGTTCGCCGCTCAAAATAGTCCGCTGGATCATTTTGCCCGCTTCGCGGTCGCGGCTCACCGGAACAAAAGCAGGACTTTTTCCGCCCGCCCCTGCTAGAATGGCCGGACTCATGAGCCATCATCCCTATTCCGACCCGCTGGACGCGGCTTTCGGCGATGAAACGCCGTCCGCGCCGGTTCCCCGCGATCCGCCCTACCTTGCCGGCCTGAACAAGGAACAGCGCGAGGCTGTCGAGACCGTGGATGGGCCGGTGCTGGTGCTGGCAGGCGCCGGTACGGGCAAGACCCGGGTTCTGACCACCCGCCTGGCCCATATCCTGGCCACCCGGCGGGCCTGGCCGGGTCAGATCCTGGCGGTCACCTTCACCAACAAGGCGGCGCGCGAAATGAAAGAGCGCATCGGCGCCCTCATCGGCGGGGCGGTCGAGGGCATG
>JAFKFF010000223.1 GCA_017307315.1 Alphaproteobacteria bacterium | reverse complement strand
ATCTTGTGATCGCGCTCGATCTCGACGGGGTGATGGTCAGTTCGGGCTCCTCCTGCTCGTCCGGCAAGATCGCGCCGTCCCATGTCCTGTCGGCGATGGGGGTGTCCCCCGATCTCGCCCGGCACTCGATCCGGGTGAGCTTCGGCTGGAATTCGGTTCCCGCAGACGCCGACGCGGTGATCGCGTCGCTCCTGAAATTGCGTCAGCGCGTTCGCGCGCCGGCCGCCGCCTGAGGTACGCCATGTCATCCGCTGCTCTGGAAACCAAAGACACCGTCGCCAGCCTGGGCGAGAAGTACAAATACGGCTTCGTCACCGACATCGAGATGGAGCGAGCGCCCAAGGGCCTTTCGGAGGAGACGGTGCGCTATATCTCCGCCAAGAAGGGCGAGCCGGACTGGATGCTGGAATGGCGTTTGGGCGCCTTTCGGCGCTGGCTGGCCATGAAGGAGCCGAAATGGGCGCGGGTGCATTATCCGCCGATCGATTACCAAGACGCCTATTACTACGCGGCGCCCAAGAACACGCCCAAGAAACAGTCCCTGGACGAGGTCGATCCCAAGCTTCTGGAGACCTACAACAAGCTGGGCATTCCTCTGTCGGAGCAGATGGCGCTGGCCGGCGTGGCGGTGGACGCGGTGTTCGATTCCGTCTCGGTCGCCACCACCTTCAAGGAAAAGCTCAACGAGGCGGGCGTGATCTTCTGTCCGATCTCCGAAGCGATCCGCGATTATCCCGAGCTGGTGAAGAAGTATCTGGGCACCGTGGTGCCGGTGACGGACAATTTTTTCGCCACCTTGAATTCGGCGGTCTTTTCCGACGGCACCTTCGTCTATGTGCCCAAGGGCGTGCGCTGCCCGATGGAACTGTCCACTTACTTCCGCATCAATGCCAGTGAGACCGGACAGTTCGAGCGTACCTTGATCGTGGCGGATGAAGGTTCTTACGTCTCCTATCTCGAAGGCTGCACCGCGCCCAAGCGCGACGAGAACCAGCTGCACGCCGCCGTGGTCGAGCTGGTGGCGCTGGACGATGCCGAGATCAAATATTCCACGGTGCAGAATTGGTATCCGGGCGACGAGAACGGCCTGGGCGGCATCTACAATTTCGTCACCAAGCGCGGCGATTGCCGGGGCGACCGCTCCAAGATCTCCTGGACCCAGGTCGAGACCGGCTCAGCCATCACCTGGAAATATCCCAGTTGCATCCTGCGCGGCGACGACAGCATCGGCGAATTCTATTCCATCGCCATCGCCAACAATTTTCAGCAGGCCGATACCGGCACCAAGATGATCCATCTGGGCCGGAACACCCGCTCGCGGATCATCTCCAAGGGGATCAGCGCCGGCAAGGCGCAGAACACCTATCGCGGTCTGGTCAGCGTCTATGGCAAGGCGGAGAATGCCCGCAACTTCACGCAATGCGACTCCCTGCTGATCGGGGCGGAATGCGGCGCCCATACCGTGCCCTATATCGAGAGCCGCAATCCGTCGGCGCGCATAGAGCATGAGGCGACCACCTCGAAAATCGCGGAGGACCAGCTCTTCTATTGCCTGCAGCGGGGACTGGGCCAGGAAGAGGCGGTCGCCTTGATCGTCAATGGCTTCTGCAAGGAAGTGCTGCAGCAACTGCCGATGGAATTCGCGGTCGAGGCGCAGAAGCTGGTCGGTATTTCTTTGGAAGGGTCTGTGGGTTGAGCATGCTGGACATCAAAAATCTTCGCGTCGCGGTGGACGGCAAGGAAATCCTCAAAGGGCTGACCTTGAAGGTCGAGGCCGGACGGGTGCATGCCATCATGGGGCCCAACGGCTCGGGCAAGTCCACGCTTTCCTATGTGCTGGCGGGCCGCTCGGGCTACGACATCACCGAAGGCAGCATCACCTATAACGGCGAAGACCTCGCCGCCTTGGCGCCGGAAGAGCGCGCCGCCAGGGGCGTATTCCTGGCCATGCAATATCCGGTGGAAATTCCCGGCGTCACCACCATGATGTTCCTCAAGAGCGCGCTCAATGCCCAGCGCCGCAGCCGCGGCGAGCTCGAGCTGGACGCCATCACCGTTCTGAAGCGGGTGCGGGCCAAGGCAGCGGCGCTGAACGTCTCGGAAGAGATGCTGAAGCGCGCCCTGAATGTGGGTTTCTCCGGCGGCGAGAAGAAGCGGCTGGAAATTCTCCAGATGGCGTTGTTCGAGCCCAGTCTGGCGATCCTGGACGAAACCGATTCCGGCCTGGACATCGACGCGCTGCGGCTGGTGGCGGAAGGCGTCAACAGCCTGCGCACGCCCGAGCGCGCCATGCTGGTAATCACCCATTACCAGCGGCTGCTGGATTACATCGTGCCCGACCGGATTCACGTTCTCGCCAAAGGCCGGATCGTCGCCGAAGGTGGCAAGGAATTGGCGCTGGAGCTGGAAGCCAAGGGTTACGAGCAGATCGTGAAGGATGCGGCATGAGCGTCGCGCTGGCGCTTCCCACACGCCGGGTCGAGGAGTGGAAATATTCCGATCTGGCCCATGCCCTGGGCGAAGCCGGGTTCGGTGACGAGACGGCGCGCGTCACCATAGGCGCGCCGCCCGCAGGGATCGAGATTTTCGCGCTCGACGAGCCCAACCGGCCCGATTGGATTGCCGCGCATTATGGCAAATTGCGCGGCAATCCGGTCAGCGCCATTTCACTGGCAAAAGCCCGGGGCGGCATCGCCCTCAGAGTGCCCAAAGGCCGTAAGATCGCAGATGCCCTCTCGCTGGAATTTTCCGGGAACGGCCATGCGCGCGCCCTGCTGGTGCTGGAAGAGGGCGCGGAACTGACGCTGTTGGAGCGCGTCGGCCCGGAAACGCGCAACAGCGGACTCGAGATCGTGATCGGTCCCCATGCGCGGCTGGATCATGTCCGGATATCGCCCGCCGCCGACGCCGTGCAGGTGGAGGAGATTTCGGTGAAGCTGGCGCGTGACGCCACCTATCATGGTCATTTCGCCAATTTCGGCGCCCGCCTGTCGCGCACCGAACTGGAGATCGCGGTCGAAGGCGAGGGCGCCGAAGTGGAACTGTCCGGCGTCAGCGTCCTCTCGGGCGAGCGCCATGCCGATGTCACCACCCATGTCGCGCACGACGCCGGCCATACCCGGAGCACGCAATTGTTCAAGAAGGTGCTGGGCGGGCGTACCCGCGCGGTCTATCAGGGCAGGGTGACGGTGGCGCATGGCGCCAACGGCTCGGACAGCCGCCAATCCGCCAAGGCTTTGCTTCTGGGCGACAGGGCGGAAGCCGATCTCCAACCCGAATTGGAAATTTTTGCCGACGACGTGAAATGCGCCCATGGCGCGGCGGTGGGCGATCTGGACGCGGATTCTCTGTTCTATCTGCGTGCCCGCGGCATTCCGGAACAGGAGGCGCGGCATCTTCTCATCCACGCCTTTCTGGAAGACGCGGTCGACGGGATCGCCGACATGACACTGCGCGAAACCGTTCGCGGCGCGGTCGCCGCCGCACTGGTTGCGGTGACGGCATGACCGCCTCGGCCAAAATCGTTCCGGCCTTCGATGTGGAGGCGGTGCGCGCGGATTTTCCCATCCTGTCGCGGCAGGTCTATGGCAAGGCGCTGGTCTATCTCGACAGCGGCGCCTCGGCCCAGAAGCCGCGGGCGGTGCTGGATGCGATGACGCGCTTTGCCGAAACCGACTATGCCAATGTTCATCGCGGCGTTCATTATTTGTCGGCGGCGGCCACCGATGCTTATGAAGCGGCACGCCGCACGGTGCAGAAATTTCTCCACGCCGCGCGCGAGGACGAAATCGTCTTCACCAAGGGCGGCACCGAGGCGATCAATCTGGTTTCCTATGGGTTCCTGGCGCCCCGTGTCCAGCCGGGCGACGAGATCGTGCTGTCGGTGATGGAACACCATTCCAACATCGTGCCCTGGCATTTCCTGCGCGAGCGTCACGGCGCGGTGCTGCGGTGGGTCGATGTGCGCGACGATGGCAGTCTGGACATTGAGGCGCTGGACGCATTGATCGGCCCCAAAACCAGATTGGTCGCTATCACGCATATGTCTAATGTGCTGGGCACGGTGACGCCGCTGAAGGACATCGTGGCGCGCGCCCACGCCAAGGGCGTGCCGGTTCTGGCCGATGGCTGCCAGGGCGCCGTGCACGAGATCGTGGATGTGCAGGCGCTGGACATCGATTTCTATGCGCTGACCGGCCATAAAATCTATGGTCCAACCGGTATCGGCGCGCTGTATGCCAAGCGGACGCATCTGAAGGCGATGTGGCCTTTCAATGGTGGCGGCGAGATGATCCGCGAGGTCACCCGCGATCTGGTCACCTATGCCGATCCGCCAGCCCGGTTCGAGGCGGGAACTCCGCCGATCATCGAAAGCGTGGGCCTGGCCGCGGCGATGGACTATCTGATGGGCCAGGACCGCGCCGCCGTGAAGGCGCACGAGCAGGATCTTCTGGTCTATGCCCGCGAGCGGCTCAAGGATTTCAACTGGTTGCGGGTGATCGGCGATGCGCCGGGCAAAGGCGCCATCATTTCTTTTGAGGCCGAGGGGATGCATGCCCACGACCTCGCCACCATATTGGATCGTGAGGGCGTGGCGGTGCGCGCGGGTCATCATTGCGCCCAGCCGCTGATGGAGCGGTTCGGCGTGGCCTCGACCAGCCGAGCCAGCTTCGCGCTCTACAATGACCGGACCGATGTCGACGCCCTTGTGGCGGCGCTGGCCAAGGCCCGGGAGATTTTGGGTTAGTCATGGATCAGTCGCTGCGCGAACTCTACCAGGAAGTCATCCTCGACCATTCGCGGCATCCGCGTCATTTCGGGGCGCTGGACAATGCCACGCACAAGGCGGACGGGCACAATCCGCTGTGCGGCGATCGCGTCACGGTGATGCTGGCTCTGGACGAGGCCGGCCGGGTTGCCGACATCAAGTTCCAGGGCAAGGGCTGCGCTATCAGCCAGGCCTCGGCGTCGCTGATGACCGACATGCTGGCCGGCAAGACGGTGGCGGAAGCCGAAAAGCTGATGGACGGGTTCCTGCACCTGGTGAAGGGCGAGGACGCGCCGGGTCTTTCGGCGGACGATCGCGAGCATCTGGACGTGATGTCGGGCCTGTCGGAATTCCCCATGCGGGTGAAATGCGCCACCCTGGCATGGCATACCTTCAAGAACGCCGTGGAAGAGGGCGAAGTCGTGAAGGAAAGCGCGGCATGAGCGAAGAGGCACTGATTTCGGCGCTGTCGCCCCAGGAACTGGACGAATTCACCTCCAAGCTGGTGATCGCGCTCAAGACCGTCTACGACCCGGAAATTCCGGTCGATATCTACGAGCTGGGCCTGATCTACAAGGTGGATGTGGCCGACAACAAGGATGTCACCGTCGACATGACGCTTACCGCGCCCAATTGCCCCGTGGCGGGCGAGATGCCCGGAAACGTCAAGGCGGCGCTGGAGAAGGTGGAAGGGATCGGCCAGGTCACGGTCAACATGACCTTCGATCCGCCCTGGACGCCCGAGCGGATGAGCGAAGAAGCCAAACTCGAATTGAACATGTTCTGATGGAACCGATCATGACTGAGACCATTCAGACCAGCCGGCCCCGCCGGGAACGTCCCAAGCCGGTGCGGCTCACCGAAGCCGCGGCGGCCCGCTTGCGCGAAATCATGGCTGGGGCGGAAGGAAAATATCTGGGCGTGCGTGTCGGCGTCACCAATGGCGGCTGCGCCGGCATGAGCTACACCATGAATTACGCCGAGAGCACCAATCCTCTGGACGAAGTGCTGGAAGACCAAGGCGTGAAGATCTTCATCGAGCCCAAGGCCATCATGTTCTTGATTGGCACGGAGATGGATTTCGAGACCACCAAGCTGGGCTCGCGCTTCACTTTCCGAAATCCCAACGAGACCGCCTCGTGCGGCTGCGGCGAGTCGGTTTCGATCACGCCGGCCAAAGCCGACTGACATGGCAGGAAAGGGCGGTCCGGATCGTTTCGATGATCTGTTCGCGCCTTTCGGCCGGATCGTGCTGCGCCCGATGTTCGGGTCCGAAGGCTTGTTCCGTGATGGGCTGATGTTCGGAATCGTCCACGAGGAAAAGCTCTATTTCAAGACCAGCGAGGAGAGCCGCCGGGATTTCATCGCCGAAGGCGCCGGGCCGCTGTTTTACAAGTTCAAGACCGCGGAAGGCATCCTGACATCCTATTACGCGCTGCCAGACCGGCTTTATGACGATCCGGAGGAACTGGCGGAGTGGGCGCGGACCGCCTTCGCGGTGGCTCGGCAATCGCCGACCGCGAAAAAGAAGCGCAAAGTCCCTGCGCCAGCCAAGAAGCGCCGCTGAGGCGTTACTCGCCCCTGAAGCGGGGATCGCGTTTTTCGAAGAAGGCGGAAAGACCTTCGCGGAAATCCCCGGTCGCGCCGGCTTTGCGCTGCGCGGCGCATTCCATCTGCAATTGTTCTTCGAAGCTGTGACAGGAACTTTCCCAGAACAGTTGGCGGGTCAGGGCAAGGACCTTGGGGCCTTTGGAAAGACGCGCGGCAAGCGCCAGTGCTTCTTCCATGAGAACATTATCGTCGACGGCTTTGTGAATGAGGCCCCAGGATTGCGCGGTGTCTGCTGAAACGCGTTCTCCCAGAAGCGCCAGTTCGCGCGCCCGCGCCAGTCCCACAAGCCGTGGCAAAAGCCAGGTGGCGCCCCCATCCGGCACCAGCCCCAGACGGGTAAACCCGAGCGCGAAGAACGCCGAGCGCGCCGCCACCACCAGATCGCCCATCAGGGCCAGGCTCATGCCGACGCCCGCCGCCGGGCCGTTGACAGCCGTGACGATGGGAAGATGTGTATCGCGCAGCCGGCGCAGAAGGGGATGGTAGGTCCGCTCCAGCATATCGCCCAGATCGGCGCCGGCAGGCGGCGGCTCGGCCAGATTGGCGCCGGAGCAGAACCCTCGGCCTTCCCCCGTCAGGACAAGCGCGCGAATGGTGGCGTCGGATTCGATGAGGTCCATCGCTGCGAGACAGCCCTGCATCATGGCGAAAGACGCGGCATTGACCGTTTGCGGATCGTTCAAGGTGAGGACTGCCACCCCATCCCGGATCGTCACGTAGCAGCGCTCGAAATCAATTCTCAATTACCGCTCCCGCGATCATGGAAGCACAGCATAGCCTTTTGCAGTTGAAGCGCTACCGACCTATCATAGCGCGCAGGCTTTCTTCCCCCACGCGGCAAAGCCGCTGGTGGGGGAAGATGTGCGCTAGCGGGCTTGCCCGCGTGGCGCACAGATGGGGGAAACAAAAAATCAAGCCGCGTTGGTGGAAAGCAGCGCCATGCGGGGATCTTTTTCCGAAACCACCAGGTTGCGTCCGTTCTGCTTGGCGCCATATAGGCAGGCGTCGGCCCGTCGCACCGTCATTTCCGCGCTTTCGCCTGTTCCGAATTGGGCGACGCCGACCGAGATCGTGATGGTGCCCAAGACGTCGCCGGTGGACTTTTTCACCAGCCGGCGCGCTTCGACGCTGCGCCGGATCTGCTCGGCGATGCGGACGGCATCGGCAAGGGCGGTACCTCTCAGCACCACGCCGAATTCCTCCCCGCCATAACGCGCGGCAGTGTCGCGGCCTTTGACATTCTCCGACAGGCAGTTCGCCACCAGCCGCAGGACCTGGTCGCCCGTCTGGTGGCCCCAGCTGTCATTGAATTTCTTGAAATGGTCGATGTCGCACAGCAGCAGCGAAGCGGGATCGCCGCCTTCCGCAACGGCGATCTCCGCCGAAGCCAGCGCATTGTCGAAGGCCTTGCGGTTGGCGATGCCGGTCAAGGGATCGGTGAGGCTTTCCTTGTGCACATTGTCGAGCTTGTCGCGCAGTTCGTTGACCTGATCGGAGGATTTCTGGAGTTCGGTTTCCAGAACGCGGGTGCGGTTTTCCATTTCTCGCGTCGCGGCGAGAAGGTTTCCCACCAGCCTGCGCAAATCGTCCTGGGATTGCTCGGTGTCCAGTTCACCCGTGGCGGCGGAAAGTTTGCTGCTATAATGCCCCGCGTTGCGGCCGACATCGGTCAATTGGCCCAGGACTTCGGCGATCACGGCGTTCATGCCTTCGCCAATCTGACCCATGGCGGCTGCGGCACGGGTGCGGATATGTAGGTCGGCAAGGATGCCGGGCGAGAATGGCTGGCGCTTTTCCAGCATGTCGCCGATCACATGCGTGACGGCGGAGACTTCCCCGGCGGCATAAGCATAAAAGAGCTCGAAATGATCCGGCGTCGGGGCGACATCGCACCTGATCATCAGATCCAGCGCGGTTCTTGCGAATTGCTGTTCGTGAGCAGGCTTCAACGCAACATCCCCCGCGCGCCCGCCCGGCGGGGCGGAAGCTCGGCGCAAGTCTGGCTTCCCGGTCCGTAAGAAAGCGTTAAGCGGCGATGCAGACTGCCCCGCAATGGGGCGCCTTTCCGGGCGAAAACGCTCTAACGCCTAATCTTGCGGGCCGCGCTTGGGCAGGGTGACTTTGCGGAAGAGGAAGGCGGGCAATTCGCTCTTGTCCACCACGCGGCTCTCCGCCTCGTTACCGCGGCGGGGCTTGTCCTGAGCCTTCTTGTCCGCATGCGGCTTGTGCTCGCGGTGCGACCGCTCGCGGCGCGAGGGCTCGGGGCGCGACGACTCCGGTACCGGAGCGTCCAGGACCGCCGGCTGCGGTGTGCTGGCTTCGACGCGCGCCTCGCGGACCGGCTCCGTGGCGGCGACCTGGTCATGAAATTTGCCGCCCGGCGGACGGCGGTCATGGCCGCGCTTGGATCCGCGACCACGGTCGCGTCCGCCGCGCCGGTCGTCCCGCCGCGGTCCGCGATCCTCGCGCACTTCGATGTCGGTCATCTCCCGGCGCGCCAGCTTGTTGCCGGTCAGCTTTTCGATGAACTCGACATATTTGGTATCGCGGGGCGTGGTCAGCATATAGGCCTGGCCGCTGCGTCCCGCGCGGCCGGTGCGCCCGATGCGATGGACATAATCGTCGGCATGGATGGGGACATCGAAATTGAAGACATGGCTCACTGCCGGAACGTCCAGCCCGCGCGCGGCGACATCGCTGGCGACCAGAATCTTGAGTTCGCCGCCGCGAAAGCGCTCCAGGGTCCGCGTGCGCAGCGACTGGTCCAGGTCGCCATGGATCGGCGCGGCGTCGAAGCCGTGCTTGGCGAGCGACTTGGCCACGATATCGACGTCGCGCTTCCTGTTGCAGAAGACGATGGCGTTGTTGAGCGTTGGCTCCGCCTCGCGGATCAGCCGGCGCAACGCTTCGCGCTTGGCCCAGTCGTTGGCGGGAATTTCCACCAGTTCCTGGGTGATGGTGCTGGCGGTGGTGGCGGGACGAGCGACCTCGACGCGGGCGGGATTGTGCAGGAACTGGTCGGTGAGGCGCTGGATCTCCGGCGGCATGGTGGCGGAGTAGAACAGGGTCTGGCGGGTGAAGGGCAGCAGCTTGCAGATCTTCTCCACGTCGGGAATGAAGCCCATGTCCAGCATGCGGTCGGCTTCGTCGATCACCAGGATATTGGTCTGCGACAGCATCAGCCGTCCCCGCTCGAAATGATCGAGCAGGCGGCCCGGCGTTGCGATCAGGACATCGACGCCGCGGTCCAGCTTCTTGACCTGGTCGTCCATGGAAACGCCGCCGATCAGGAGCGCGTGGCTGAGCTTGGAATATTTGCTATAGCGGTTGAAGCTTTCCGCCACTTGGTCGGCCAGTTCGCGCGTGGGCTCCAGCACCAGGGCGCGCGGCATGCGCGCCTTGGAGCGGCCGCGCGACAGCATCTCGATCATGGGGAGGGTGAAGCTGGCGGTCTTGCCCGTGCCGGTCTGGGCGATACCGATTAGGTCGCGCCGTTCCAGCACAAGGGGGATACCCTGGGCCTGAATGGGGGTCGGCGCGGTATAGCCTGTGTCGGCCACCGACTTCAGGATATCGGGAGAAAGTCCCAGCCCGTCGAAGCCGCCGGGTGTTTCTGGCGAGGTGCCGTTTGCAGCTTCGCCGGTTCCGGCTTCCGCGCCGGAGATCGTCACTTGGGTCGTAGCACGCTCCTGAAAAGGGGCGCATTCGTCGCGCCCAAGCACGGCAGCCCGAATTGGCCGCCCGCTCTGATGCGCGGGAAAATAGGAAGAAACTTCAGAAAGTCAACAAAAGCCTTGGGGATAATCCGTCAGGCAAATGCCGGCGGCGGGAACACAGGGTGTCGTCGAAGGCGAAAACGACTGGAATTCCGCGCGCTTTCGAGGCTGTTCGAACCGAACGCGGAGCCGATGTTCGGGTTGCGTGGATCTCCTCGGCGCGGCAGCCTTGCGCCAAAAAGGGGCTCGCGCATGCGCAATCTGTTTCTGGCGCTGGTTGCCGTCGGACTCTGGCTGATTTCAGCCCAGGTTCAAAAAGGGCCGGAACCGCGTGGAGCGGAGGCTGCGCCTGCGCAATTTTCCGCCGCCCGCGCCATGGCGGTTCTTGCCCGCTTGCAAGGACCGCAGCGACCGCATCCGGCGGGATCGGCGGAAAACGCCGCCATCCATGCGCGCTTGCGCGAAGAATTGGCGGCGCTGGGCCTGCCGGTCGAAGCGTTCGCCACGCGCGCCTGTTACAGCGAGCCGCGCTGGGGCGCCATCGAATGCGCGGACATCGAGGACCTCATCGTCCGGGCGGTGCCGGGTGAGGGCAAGGCGATTGTGCTGATGGCGCACATGGATTCGGTGCCCGCCGGTCCCGGAGCGGGCGACGACGGGTCCGGAGTCGCCACATTGCTGGAAACCCTCCGCGCCTTGAAAGCCGATGCGGGTTCAACCGGTCACCCGGTGATCGCGCTTTTCACCGACGGGGAGGAGGCCGGCCTTCTGGGCGCCGCCGCCTTCGTCGAAGACGCGCGCTGGCGCGAGACGGTGGGGCTTGTGATCAATGTGGAAGGGCGCGGATCGAGCGGCCAAAGCCTCTTGTTCCAGACCAGTCCCGGCGACGCGGCGTTGGTGGATCTCTATGCCCGCGCCGCGCCGCGTTTCGCCACCAGCTCGCTTTACGGCGAAATCTACAAATATCTGCCCAACGACACGGATCTGACGCCGTTCCTGAAGGCGGAATTACCCGGATACAATTTTGCCTTCCTGGGTGATGTCGCGCATTATCACACCGCTCTCGACACCATCGCCAATCTGGATCCGCGCAGCGTACAGAGCGGCGGCGACGCCGTGCTCGCGCTGACGCGCGCCTTGCGGGCTCAGGACTTCGCCGCCCTGGCCGGCGGCAACGCCATTTATCTCGACATTTTCGGGGTTTGGCTTCCGCGCCTTCCGGTGGACTGGGCTTTTCCGCTCGCCTTGCTGGCCCTGGCGGTGATCGTGGGTGTTGCGTGGCGGCGGCGGCCGACCATCGCCGGCCTTTTGACGCCGCCCTTGTTTGTCGCGGCGGCGGTGGCAGCAGGCTTCGCGGTCAAGGCGCTCGCCGGCCTGATATCGGGCCACGCCGATCCTTCCTATGCCCAGCCGCTCCTCTTCCGCCTTGCGCTGGCGGTTTCGCTGGGGGCCTTGGCCTTGGCGGCAGCAAGGCGCGCAAACGCGACGGCCTGCTGGCTTTGGTTCGCTTTCTTCGCGGTGGCCTCGGCCTGGGCGTTGCCCGGCCTCAGTCCCTATTTCCTGTTTCCCGTGCTGGTCGCGGCGCTGCTTTTGCCGTTCGGCAATGCCTGGATGCCGGCGCTCGCCGCCCTGCTGATCTGGATTCAACTAACCGTCGGCGCCGAACCGCTGATGGGTCTTGGGATGACGCCGCTGTTCACCGTGCCGGCCGCTTTGGGGCTCATGACGGTGCTGCCATTGCTTCGGTTTGACCGCAGGCACCTATTGGGAGCGGCGGGTCTGGGTCTGGCCCTCACGGTGGCGGCAGGTTTCGTGCCGGCTTACGACGCGCAGCATCCGCAACGGTTGAATTTTCATTATGTCGAAGCGGGCGGCCCCGCGCTTTGGGTGGTCGATGCGGTCAAGCCGCTGCCGGAGGCGGTACGTGGCGCGGCGGCCTTCTCGCCGGAGCCGCAAAGCATCGGCGGCGACCCGCGCTGGCAAGGTTATATCGCCGATGCAGGGCATCCGCGCTTTCCGCCGCCCGCCGCGATCGTGCGCCGCGATGGCAACGCCATCATCCTGGATTTGCGGGGATCGGACGCCGCCGACGGCATGACGCTCACCATTCCATCCGATGCCGGTTTGGCGCGGGTCCTGGTCGATGGAAAATCCCTGCCCGTGAACGGAAAGGGGGACCGGCTTTTCATCAGCTGCGCCTCGCCCGGCTGCCGGACGGCAACCATCGCGCTGATCCAGAAGCAAACCGGTCCCTTGACGGTGATCCTTACGGAGTTGCGGCACGGTCTGCCGCCCGGTGGCGATAAATTGCAGGCGGCGCGCGGCGCGCTCGGCACGCCGTCGCAAACCGGCGATGCCACATCGCTGATAAGCCGGCTCCAAATCGACTAGATGTCCACTCCGGTGGCGAAGGCGGCGTTTTCCTGGATGAACTGGAAGCGCAGTTCCGCCTTTTTCCCCATCAGCCGTTCCACCATGTCGTCGGCTTCCTCGTCATCGGCGACCTGCACCTGAATAAGGGTGCGGTTGCCGATCCGCATGGTGGTCTCCTTCAATTGCTGCGGCATCATCTCGCCCAGGCCCTTGAAGCGGGAGATCTCCACCTTGGCGTTGGCGCGGAATTCGCTCTTGAGCAGACGCTCGCGGTCGGCATCGTCGCGGGCATAGATGGTCTTGGCGCCCTGGGCGAGGCGATAGAGCGGCGGCATCGCGAGGTAAAGGTGACCGCCCCGGATCAGTTCCGGCATCTCGCGATAGAAGAAAGTGAGGAGCAGCGAGGCGATGTGTGCGCCATCGACATCGGCATCGGTCATTACGATGATTTTTTCGTAGCGCAGATCCCCTTCCCGGTATTTGGCGCCGGTGCCGCAGCCCAGCGCCTGGACCAGATCGGACAGTTCCTGGTTCTGCTGCAGTTTGCCGGCGCCGGCGCTCGCGACGTTCAGGATTTTGCCTCGGAGCGGCAGGATGGCCTGGGTGGCGCGGTCGCGCGCCTGCTTGGCGCTGCCGCCGGCGGAATCGCCTTCGACCAGGAAAATCTCGGTTCCCTCGGCGGCGTCGCGGGTGCAATCCGCCAGCTTGCCGGGCAGGCGCAGCTTGCGGGTCGCGGCCTTGCGCGAAACCTCTTTCTCCTGCCGCTTGCGTAAGCGGTCTTCCGCCTGGTCGATGACGAAGTCGAGCAGCTTATCGGCTTCGGCCGGACTCTCCGCCAGCCAATGGTCGAAATGATCGCGCACCACCGTCTCCACCAGCCGCTGGGCATCGGGGCTGGAGAGCTTGTCCTTGGTCTGGCCCTGGAATTCCGGCTCGCGGATGAAGACCGACAGGACGGCGCAGGCCCCGCCCATCACGTCATCGGCGGTGATCAGGCCGGTTTTGCGGTTGTTGGCCCGCTCGCCATGGGCACGCAGCGCTTTGGTCAGGGCATTGCGCAGGCCCTGTTCGTGGGTCCCGCCCTGGGGCGTGGGAATGGTATTGCAATAGGAACGGACGAAGGGATCGAGCGCCGGCGTCCAGGCCACCGCCCATTCCACCGCGCCTTTGCCGTCGCGGTTCTCGGTGCGTCCGGCGAAATCGCGGCTGTTCACGGTGTTGGATTTGCCGATCTCGCCTTTCAGGAAGTCGAGAAGGCCGCCCGGGAATTTCAGCGTGTCTTCCGCCGGGGTCTCGTCCTTGATCAGGGCGGGATCGCAGATCCAGCGGATCTCCACGCCCCGGAACAGGTAGGCCTTCGACTTGGCCATGCGATGCAGGCGCGCGGGCGAGAATTGCGCTTCGCCGAAAATCCTGGCATCGGGCTTGAAGCTGGTGATGGTGCCGCGCCGGTTGACGGCGCCCATATCCTTGAGCTTCCCGACCGCATGGCCGCGTTCGAAGCGCATTTTGTGGGCGTGCTTGTCGCGGGCGACATCCACCTCCATCCATTCGGACAGCGCATTGACCACCGACGCGCCCACGCCGTGCAGGCCGCCGGAGGTCTCATAGGCCTTGCCGTCGAATTTGCCGCCGGCATGCAGCGTGGTCATGATCACTTCCAGCGCCGATTTGTTCTTGAATTTCGGATGCGGATCGATGGGGATGCCTCGGCCATTGTCGCGGACGATCAGGACGTTGCCCGCCTGCAATTCCAGCTCGATGCGGCTGGCATGGCCGGCCACGGCCTCGTCCATGGAATTGTCCAGAATCTCGGCGGCCAGATGGTGCAGGGCGTTGGCGTCGGTGCCCCCGATATACATGCCCGGGCGCCGCCGGACCGGCTCCAGCCCCTCCAGGACTTCGATGTCCTTGGCGGTATAAGCTTTCGCGCCGGAGCTTGGAGTTGCAAAAAGATCGTCTGGGTCTTTGGGCATGGCCGAATCGTCAGGTTTTTGAGGACGTTAACCAACAGGGCCGGCGGACGCACCGTTTTCCTGACGGGAGGCCCTTGTTAACGCTTGTCCCCTAACTTGGGTGGGAAAACGCTCCCTCGCAACTGCCGTGGCAGAAAACACAGTCCCATCATCGTCGCAGGCGCTTCACGACCGGCGGGTTTTGCAGGCCAGACTCCAGATCGTCGTCAACAGCCTCAAGGCGACCATCATCTTCAATCCGGTGATGACGCTGGTCTGCCTGACGCCGTTTGCGGTTCCGAACAGTCCGTTCGGGACGGTCGGCTGGGTCAGTCTCGCGGCCGCTTTCGGCTTGCAGTTGGCGAGCGCCGCAATCGCTTTCCTCGTCCGCCGCCGCTACCAGCAGGTGCAGGAAAGCGATCTCGGCCGGCTCGAGAATGTCCTGATCGCCTGCCAGCTCTTTTTCGGGACCGCCTGGGGCGCGATGGCGTTCCTGGCCTGGATACCCGGAAACCCGGTCAATCAGATTCTGGTCATCATGAACATGGCCATCGTCAGCTATGCGGCGGTCTTCAGCCGTTCCATGCAATGGAAGCTGCTGGTGGCGGGCCTGGCGACGCAGGCCGGCCTCACCTTGTTGCGGCTGGTGACGGCGGGCGAGCAGGTGGCGCATGTGATGGCGCCCTTCATCCTGGGCTACACGATCTATCTGCTGATGATGGGCCGGGCCTCGAGCCGCCAGGCGACCGCCATGATCACCGGCCGCATCGCCAACGAGGAACTCGCGGCGGCGCTTCGCATCGCGCGCGACGACGCGCTGCGCAAGCGCTATGAGGCCGAAACCGCCAACGCGTCCAAGACCGCCTTCCTGGCCAATATGAGCCATGAGTTGCGCACGCCCCTGAACGCCATTCTGGGTTTCTCCGACATCATCGCCCATCAAAGCATGGGGCCCGGCCAGCTGGATCGCTATTCCGACTATGCCGCCGATATCCATTCGTCCGGCGTCCATCTTCTCTCACTGATCAACGACATTCTCGACGTCGCCAAGATCGAATCCGGACGCATGGAAATCGAGCCGCATTGGGTCGATCCCAAGGCCGTGGTCGAAAATGCGGTCCGGTTCACCGAATCCCATTCCGCCCAGAAAGGCCAATCGGTGGAAATCGCCATCGCGGCCGACACCCCGCTTGTTCTGGCCGATGAGCGGGCTTTCCGGCAGATGCTGCTGAATCTGCTTTCCAATGCCGTGAAATTCGCGCCGCAAGGCGGACGCATTGGCATCACCTGCGCAGCATCCACCGGCGGCGGATTGGAAATCGCGGTCCGCGACAACGGGCCGGGGATTCCGGAAGAGAAGCTGGAACGGGTGCTGGAGCCCTTCTCCCAGATCGATAACCGTTTCGACCGCGAAGCGGGCGGCACCGGCCTGGGGCTGGCGCTGGTGAACGGCCTGGCGCGGCTGCATGGCGGCAACGTCGCGCTGGCCAACAATCCGGAGGGAGGGCTGACGGCCACGATTTACTTCCCGTCAACCATGTCGCGGGATCTGCTGCGCGCCACGGCGTGACGCATCAGCAATTGGTTAAGAGCCCGGTTGCTAAATTTCGCATTGCCGCATCAAGCGGATCCGGGTGAATTCGAGTGACGGGCATATTGATAGATAAGAGGGCCGGGCACGGCGACGTGCGTGTCCTGAAGGCCCAGCTCGATCTTGCCGCCCGGGCCATATGGACCACGCGGATCACCTCGCCGTTTTGGGCGCTGGCCGTTGCCTTGTTCTGCTCCGACCTTTTCGGCTTTCTGGGGAACAGGCCTCTCGCCGTAACGCTCTTTTTGCCCCTGCTCGTGCTTGCCGTTTTCGTGGCGGCGGCCGGGCTGACGGCGGCTTATCAGAAGCAGGCGGCGCGCGATCCCGGCAAGGATTTGGACCGCTGGTACCGGCGCCATTGCGGCATGCAGCTCGCCATCAGCGGCGCCTGGGGCACCATGCCGTGGCTGTTGTGGGATCCCGGCGATACCGTCAATCACATCTTCATCGCCACCTGCGTCATCGGCGTGGTTTCCGCCCTGGTGCTGGCGCGGGGCAGCAACATGATCCTGTTCGTCTGCGCGCTCGCGCCGATCTCGCTGCTGACGACCGCGCGGTTCGCGCTGGGCGATTCCGGCATGGATTATGTCATCGCCTTTGCATCGCCTCTCTTCGGCCTGCAGATGTGGTGGACGGGCAGGCCTCTGGTGATCCAGATGCAGGAGGATGCGCGGTTGCGCTTCCAGGTTGAGGATCTGGCGCGCGAATTGGAGGAGACCCGCGACGACGCCTTGAAGAAGCGGTTCGAGGCCGAAACCGCCAACGCGTCCAAGACCGCCTTTCTGGCCAATATGAGCCATGAATTGCGCACGCCCTTGAACGCGATCCTGGGTTTTTCGGAAATCATCGCGCAGGAATGTTTCGGCCCGGTGGGCAGCGAGCGCTACAAGGATTATGCCGGCGACATCCATTCCTCGGGCGCGCATCTGCTTTCGCTGATCAACGACCTTCTCGACATCGCCAAGATCGAAGCCGGCCGGATGGAAATCTCGCCCCATCCGCTGGATGCGCGCGACATGTTCGATGCGGCGCTCAAGGTTGCCGGCATAAAGGCTGGCGAGAAGCGTCAATCTCTCAGCATCGATGTCGATCCGGGTTCGCCGCCGCTTTTCGCCGACGAGCGCGCCTTGCGCCAGATTCTGATCAACCTGGTCTCCAATGCGGTCAAATTCACGCCCGAGGGCGGGCGCATCGAAGTGATGGCAGGCATGGCGCGCGACGGCGGCTTCCAGATCATGGTGCGGGACGATGGGCCGGGCATCCCGCGCGAAAAGCTCGATACGATCTTCACGCCCTTCAGCCAGGTAGACAATCGCTATGATCGCCAGGCCGGCGGCACCGGGCTGGGGCTGGCGCTGGTCAGGGGGCTGGCCGAACTGCATGGCGGCCGCGCCTGGATCGAAAGCGAGGAGGGCTTGGGCTGCACCGCGTTCGTGGTCCTGCCGGCCAAGGCGCCGTCGCGGCTGGCAGTGGCCTGAAACGAAAAGGGCGCGACTTTTGCCGCGCCTTTGGCTTCGCCTGAGCTTGCAGTCAGACCGAATAATACATCTTGAACTCGACGGGTGAGCCGGAGCAGCCGAAGGT
>JAFKFF010000034.1 GCA_017307315.1 Alphaproteobacteria bacterium | reverse complement strand
CGGTCTATCTGAAGGATATCTGGCCTTCGCCCAAGGAGAACGCCGCCACCATCGCCAACATGGCGCCGGAATATGGCGCGACCTGCGGCTTCTTCCCGGTGGACGGCGAGACGGTGCGCTATCTCAAGAACACCGCCCGTCCCAATGCCCGCGTCGCGCTGGTGGAGAAATACGCCAAGGCGCAAGGCCTTTACCGCACCAGGAAGAGCGCCGATCCGGTCTTCACCGACACGCTGTCGCTGAACATGGAGACGGTCGAGCCGTCGATGGCGGGGCCGATGCGCCCGCAGGACCGCGTGCCGCTGTCGGACGTGGCCTCGAATTTCGCCGGCCATCTCATCAACACCTACAAGAAGGAAGACGCCGCCAACCAGCGCGCCAAGCTGGGCGGCACCGAAGCCTCCATCGGCCATGGCGATGTGGTGATCGCGGCGATCACCTCCTGCACCAATACCTCCAACCCCAATGTGATGATCGGCGCGGGCCTGGTGGCGCAGAAGGCGGTCGCGCGCGGCCTGAAGGTGCGGCCCTGGGTGAAGACCTCGCTGGCGCCGGGATCGCAGGTGGTCACCGACTATCTGAAGAAGGCGGGTCTGGACAAGGCGCTGGACAAGCTCGGCTTCACCCTGGCCGGCTATGGCTGCACCACCTGCATCGGCAATTCCGGCCCCTTGCCGGACAATGTCACCAAGGCGATCGGCGAGGCGGACCTGGTTTCCTCCGCGGTCATCTCGGGCAACCGCAATTTCGAAGGCCGCGTCCATCCCCTGGTGCGGGCCAACTACCTGGCGTCGCCCATGCTGGTGGTCGCCTATGCGCTGGCGGGCTCGGTCAATATGGACCTCACCAAGGAGCCGGTGGGTTACGACAAGAAGAACGAGCCGGTCTATCTGAAGGATATCTGGCCTTCGCCCAAGGAGATCGCCGCCACCATCCGCACGGCGGTGAAGGCCTCCAGCTTCAAGACGCGCTATGGCGACGTCTTCAAAGGCGACGCCAACTGGAAGAAGGTCAAGCTGGTCAAGGGCCAGACCTATCAGTGGGACATCGGTTCGACCTATGTGCAGAACCCGCCCTATTTCGACGGCATGAAGATCGAGCCGGCGCCGGTGAAGGACATCGCGGGCGCCCGCGTGCTGGCGCTGTTCGGCGATTCCATCACCACCGACCACATCTCGCCCGCCGGCAACATCAAGGCCACCGCGCCCGCCGGCATCTATTTGCAGGAACGCCAGGTCGCCCAGAAGGACTTCAATTCCTACGGCTCGCGCCGCGGCAATCATGAAGTGATGGAACGCGGCACCTTCGCCAATATCCGCATCAGGAACGAAATGATGGGTGGCAAGGAAGGCGGCAACACGGTCTATTATTCCGACGTCAAGGGTGACGGCCAGCAAATGTCCATCTTCGACGCGGCCCAGGCCTACAAGAAGGACGGGCTGGACACGGTCGTGGTGGGCGGCAAGGAATATGGCACCGGCTCGTCGCGCGATTGGGCGGCGAAGGGTCCCAAGCTTCTGGGCGTGCGCGCGGTGATCACCGAAAGCTTCGAGCGCATCCATCGCTCGAACCTGATCGGCATGGGCGTCGCCCCTTTCTGCTTCGAGGCGGGCAAGACGCGCAAGGATTACGGCTTCACCGGCCGCGAGGTGATCGACATTCCGGGCCTTTCCGGCGACATCAGGCCCCGCATGAAGGTGGAAGCGACCATTCGCCGTCCCGACGGCTCGACGGAGAAGCTGCCGCTGGTGCTGATGATCCTCACCGCCGACGAAGTCGCCTATTTCAAGAATGGCGGCATCCTGCCATACGTCCTGCGCAATCTCGTCGCTGCTTAATCGGCGAAACTGCAAAAAGCCGCGCGGAGAAATCCGCGCGGCTTTTCTCTTTTACCCCTCCGGCCTTCGCGGCTTGCTTTTGCGTCCCGGCTGACGCTGTCGCGCAATAAGCGCTCAGAGCTTTTTGTCGAAGAGCGGGTTCGGGCTCTGAACCCCGCCATAGGCGGTGCATGCCGCTGGCTGGACGCGCTCGCCGGGCATCAACTGACCCAGCAGCTGCGCGACAAAAGCGGCGTCGAGCCGGGGCGCATCAAGCCTGTGCCGGAACGGCACGGCCTCACCCGTCCCGGATCGGGACCGGGCCTGGGCGTCGGGTTTGCGGAAACTTTTGCGTTCCGGCGGAGCGAACTGATCGCCGTCATCCTGCAACCCGCTGGTGGGCTTGAGCTTTTGCAGGATGCGCTGTCGCATCCCGCCATGCGCAATGGCGTTGGCGATGTTCGAAATGTTGTCGCCGACGGGGCTCATGCCCCCTCACAAGGCAAGCCTCGCGCCGGGCGGTTCCATCCAAGGGGTTACCCAATTTTTAAGCCGTGCGGCCGATACTTTCGCCTGGCGCAAGGCCGGAAAATCCGGCCGGGACGGTGGTGTTGCTTCAACAGTCGCTTCAGAAGGGAACGGAAGCCCGCACGGCGATCGGCTCTGCGCATGACAATGCGCGCATGCGGCTGGCGGCGCAGGCGGCGCGCGCCGTGGTGCTCGACTGGCAGGTCGCGGAGGAGCGCATCCAGTGGGACGGCGCCACCGATATTCTCCCCTTCGCGATCAGCAGCGGTCATCCGCAGGCGTTCCTGGATGCGGTGACCCGCGGCGGCCTCGACGGGCTGACGTCGCTGCTGGAAGACAATTCGCCTTACGCCGCGCCGTTCGAACTCAATCTCGAAGTCGCCTCCGCATTGGGGGCGGTGGGGTTCACCTTCGCGGGCACGCG
>JAFKFF010000033.1:2100-4869 GCA_017307315.1 Alphaproteobacteria bacterium | reverse complement strand
CCCGGCTTGAGCAGGGCGGCGGCATCACCAGCGTGATCGGCACGCGCTCGGAAGGCGGCGAGGCCGAAATCCGCTATGTGATGAACCAGAATATCAGCGCCACGTTGGCGGCGAGCCTGCAGCACACCATCGTGAAAGGCCCCGATCACAGCTTCGCCTATATTCCCGCGCGCGACGCAGGCGTTTCGCCCGCAGACGGCTTCGGCGGCAGTTATGTGAGCTTCGATTTCTCCACTCTGCCCGGCCGGGGCGGCGATTACGAATACAGCCTGATCCCGCATGCGGTGATCAGCCCCTATCTCACCTACACCAGCGACGACGAGGATTGGGGCGCGACTTTCGGCGGCTCCTATGTTTCGCACACTGCGCAGACGGTGCCGCAGCCCATCGTCTTTCCCGCCTATGTGACCTTGAACGCCTCGGCCTTTCTGCGCCGGGGGCTTTGGGAAGTGGATGTGAATGTGAACAATCTCGGCGGCGAGCGCTATTTCACGCCCGATGCCGATACCTACGCCAACCTCGCGGCGCTACCGGGCGTGGGCCGTACCTGGCGGATTACGCTTCGGCGGGCGTTTTGACGGCGTAGGCGCCGCGCAGCACGCGCCTGACTTCGTCCAGCAGCTTGAACAGGTCGATGTCGCCATAAAGCTTGTTCGCCAAATGCAGCACCACCACGCCATGCAGGCCCGCCCACAGGACATGGCCGATCAATTCCGGATCGCCGGAGAAATAGCCTTCCTTCACCATCATGTGGACATGGGTGGTCATGGTGGCCTTGGCGCGCGCTTCCGCCGCCGCCAGTTCCGGGACCCGCGTGCCCTTGGTCTCGGCGAAATCGAAGATCAACCGGAAGCAGGTCTGCTCCTCCAGCGCAAAGCGGACATAGGCCTGTCCGACAGCCGAGGCCTTTTCGGGCGGCGTGCCCGGTGCCGCGAGAGCTTTTTCCAGCTGGTCGGCAAAGCGATTGAAGGCGCGCGCCCGGATCGAGGAGACAATCTCGTCCTTGTCCTTGAAATAGCGGTACGGCGTCATCGCGCTGACGCCCATCTCCGCCGCCAGAAGGCGCATGTTGAAGTTTTCGGGGCCGCGCTCGACATAGATGCGCGTCGCCAATTCGCACAGGCGCTCGCGGAAATCGGCGATATCGTTTTCTGTGAGGACGCGTGGCACGGTCGAAAATCCCTTCGCTGCCCTTGTCGCAAAGGTTTTTAATTTACGCTATCTTTATACGGTGTAAGGCGTATCAAATCCTCCATGATCAAGGCATTCTTCGCCTGCGGCAGGCGGGCGGCGATGCGGGTTTCCTTTCTCTGTGCGGTTTTTCTGATTGCGGCATCGCCGGCACGCGCCGAGATGCAGGCCTGGGTCCAGGCTGTCGCGTCCGGCAATTACGAGGCCCGCGTACTCACCAGCGATGCGGTATGTCCAGTTCTGGCAAGCGACAAGGGCGACACTGCGATGGCGATGCGCGCACCGGACAATGGCGCCTTCCCGCTGGTCTGCGCCGCGCCGGTTCCACCGGGTGCGACCAGGCTCTCGATCGGCGGTGCGCCCCTGCCGGTTCCCGTAGCCGCGCCCGCGCGCATTCTGGTCGTGGGCGATACGGGCTGCCGCATCGATGCCGGCGCACCGCAAGCTTGTAACGATCCCGCCGCCTGGCCCTTTCCGTCGGTCGCGCAGGCGGCGGCGAAATTAAAACCCGACCTGGTGCTGCATGTCGGCGACTATCTTTATCGCGAAGAACCCTGCCCGCCGGGCAACGCCGGTTGCGAAGGCTCGCCCTCGGGCGACAATTGGCCAAGCTGGCGCGCGGATTTCTTCGCGCCCGCCGCGCCGCTGATGGCGGCCGCGCCATGGGTGATCCTGCGCGGCAATCATGAGAGTTGCGAGCGGGCCGGCGCGGGATTCCTGCGCCTGCTGGGCCCGGACGCTTTCGATCCGGCGGCGCCTTGTGTTTCCCATCTGCCGCCGTTCCTGGTGCCGCTGGGCGGGGTGACCCTGGCGGCGATGGACAATGCCGATGCGCCCGACACCAGCATCGACGACAGGCTGGTGCCGATCTACCGGAAGGAGTTCGAAGCCCTGGCCGACGCGCCGGCGCCCCTCTGGTATGCCGGGCACCGGCCGATCTGGGCGGCGATCTCGGGCCCTCTCAACATTCCCATCGGCGGCAACGCCACCATCATCGCCGCTGCCGGCAAGACGCCCTTTCCGGGTAATGTGACGCTGATGCTGTCCGGGCATATCCATAGCTTCGAGGCGATCAATTACGACGGGCGGATTCCGCCGCAGATCGTGGCGGGCAATGGCGGCGACAATCTCCATGTCACGCCCGCCGATCTTAAAGGCGCGATCTTCCAGGGGCGCTCCGGCGTCAGCGTCAAGGACGGGTTGTCGGTCGGCGGCTTCGGATTCCTGATGATGACGCGCGGCGAAGGATTCTGGACCATCGAGCTTTATGACGCGCAAGGAAACGCCAAGGGCCAATGCGTTTTCACGCCGGCCAAGGAGGGCGCCCCAGGCCGCGTCGATTGTCCGGGATTGCGGGCGAATTAGTTGCTTCCAGAGGCCTTGGCGGCATCCTGGTCCAGCGCGGTGAGCATCGCCTGGTTGGGATAGCCGTCCGCCACCATGCCGTGCGCGATCTGATATTGGCGCAGTGCCGCGCGGCTCTTGCGGCCCAAGAGCCCGTCGGCCTCTCCGGCGTCAAAACCCAGGCGCGTGAGATTGGTCTGAAAGCGCGTCCGCTCGGCGCGCGACAGCGGCTTT
>JAFKFF010000033.1:0-2067 GCA_017307315.1 Alphaproteobacteria bacterium | reverse complement strand
GGTCGGCGAGGAACGCCACCGCCAGCGCATAGCTTCCCGCATTGTTGTAGCGCATGATCATGCGGAAATTGTTCAGGGTGAGGAAGGCGGGGCCGTTGGCGCCAGCGGGCAGGTAAAGCGCCGCCATGTCGTCGCCTTGCGGCAGCGCCCCGCCCACGGCGGGGGTCACCCCGCGCGCCGCCCATTCCGACAGGGGTTTCTGGATGCCCAGATCCGCGTCCTGATATGCGAAGTCCTTGGGCAGCACGACTTCATAGCCCCAGGGTTTGGCCGGGTCCCAGCCCTCGCGTTGAAACAGAAACGCCGTGGACGCCAGGGCGTCGGCGGTGGAGCGCCACAGATCGATCCGCCCGTCGCCATCGCCGTCGGTGGCGTATTTGAAAAAGGTGGTGGGCATGAATTGGGTCTGGCCGAAAGCACCGGCCCAGGACGACACCATCTCGGAGGGAACGTAATTGTTCTGCTGCAGCAGGAGCAGGGCCGCGATCAGTTCGCGCCGCCCGAAGGCCTGGCGCGATCCGTCATAAGCCTGGGTGGCGAGCGAAGAGAAGAGATTGTAGCTGCCTTCGTCGCGGCCATAG
The DNA here is from genome assembly GCA_017307315.1 of Alphaproteobacteria bacterium. Classification (GTDB taxonomy): domain Bacteria; phylum Pseudomonadota; class Alphaproteobacteria; order Micropepsales; family Micropepsaceae; genus Rhizomicrobium. The sequence goes on along the minus strand of JAFKFF010000033.1, from coordinate 1,486 downwards.
TCGGTTTCCATGCCCCAGACCGCGACCAGGATTTCGCGGGGGACGCCGAAGCGGGCTTCCAGGCTTGCGAGCAGGGGGGCGTTCTGGCGCAGCAGCAGCTTGGCGTCGTCGATCCGCCGCTGCGACACCGCGCGGTCGAGATAGTCCCAGACCGGGCGGACGAATTCCGGCTGCTCGGCAATGATGGTGGCAAGCGTGGTGAGGGGCGCGATGCCGGACATGGCCTTGTCATAGGTCTCATCCGTCACCCCCTTGGCGAGGGCCTCGGCCCGGAAATCCCGGAGGAAGGCCTGGAACTTTTCGTTCCCGCCGGCCGGCTGGGCCGGGGTGGGGGCCGCCGAAACCGGGGCGGGAGGCGGGGCAGGGGGAGCGGGGGCGGGCCGGGGCCTGCCGGCGCAGGCGGCCAGGACCGTCAGGCTGGCAGCGGCAAAAAGGCGGGTGAAGCGGCGCATGGGGCTTTTTAGCACCAATTTCGAGGATTTTTGGCCGAAATCAGGGGCTTTTGCGTGGTTGACAGGGTTTGGCCGCCCGAATAGCTTCCGCGCCTCTTTGCGGGTGGCTGAGGCTGCCGGAACGACGTCAGAAGGCAGTGTCATGAAGGTTCGCAATTCCCTCCGGTCGCTCAAGAAGCGTGACAAGGACTGCCGCGTCATCCGCCGCAAGGGCCGGACCTACGTCATCAACAAGAAGAACCCGCGCTTCAAGGCCCGCCAAGGCTAAGCCCGTTTCGTGACAGAGATGGCGGGGGCGGATTAAACTCGCCCCGATGCGAAAACGCGCCCTGACCGCCGCTTTCCTGCTGCTGCCGTCGCTGGCCTTCGCCGCCGCGCCCAGCGCGGAAGACAAGCTGTTCGCCGAACTCAAGAAGGCGGATTCGGCGGAAGCCGCCAAACCCATCGAGACCAAGCTCAACGAACTCTTTCATGCCTCCGGCAGCGCCAGCGTCGATCTTCTGATGACGCGCGCGGGCGCGGCCCTGGGCCAGTCCGATCACGGCACCGCCCGCAAGCTGATGGACGCGGTGACGCGGCTTGCGCCCGATTACGCCGAGGGCTGGCGGCTGCGCGCGCGCATGCAGCAGGCCTCGGGCGACGATACCGGCGCGATGGTTTCGCTCGACCGGGCGGTCAGAGCCAATCCCCGGCATTTCACCGCCATGGCCGAACTGGCCGAGATGATGGAGGATTATGGCGACAAGGCGGGAGCCTTGAAGCTCTATCGCCGCGCCCTGGCGCTCGATCCCCATCTCGCCGCCGCCGCCGAACGCGCCAAGGCTCTGACCAAGGAAATCGAAGGGCAGGGAATTTAATAATGCCCCCTCTGCCCTGCGCAGCTTACTTTTGCGCGCCGGCTGACGCCCGCGCGCAATAAGCGCTGCTACGGGCATCTCCCCCGCCAGCATGCTTGCGCATGCGCGGGGGAGGCGGGGCACGACCTAGGCGCGAAACCTATCTCGTTCCTACCATCGCCACCCTTAACATATTCG
>JAFKFF010000032.1 GCA_017307315.1 Alphaproteobacteria bacterium | reverse complement strand
CGAGGACGAAACGGTCTTGCCGGCGCACGATCTCTTGAAAGCGCGCTTCCCCGAGCTTCTCACCATCATCGTGCCGCGCCATGTCGAACGCGGCCCCGATATCGCCGCCCTGTGCGGCAACCGTGCCGTCGCGCGCCGCGCGGCGGGCGATCCGGTCACGGCTGCCACCGCGATCTATGTCGCCGATACGATGAACGAGCTGGGTCTGTTCTATCGCCTGCCCAGCTTCTGCTTCCTGGGCGGTACCTTGGTGCCGATGCAGGGACATAATCCGCTGGAACCGGCCGCCCTCCACTGCGCCGTTCTGGCCGGCCCTTCGCGCGCCAACTCCGCCCGCGCCTTCGAAGCGGTGTTGGGCGCGCAAGGCTTCGGCGACGTGCTCAGCGCCGCCGACATTGCCCGCGAAGCGCAACGGCTTCTGTCCGATTCCGAGATCGCGCGCGGCGCGGGAGCAGCCGCGGCGCGGGGCGCGGCCACGCTCTCCGGCGCCGTGGACAAGACCATCGCGGCCTTGAAGAACCTTCTGACGCCCGATGCGCGCGCCTGACTTCTGGCAGCGACGGGGTGCGGCGGCGCTGCTGCTGGCGCCGCTGGGCGGGCTTTATGGCGTCAGCGTGGCGTGGAAGGCCTGGCGCGCCAAGCCCGCGCGCGTAAAGGCGCGCGTGATCTGCGTGGGCAATCTCACCGCCGGCGGCAGCGGCAAGACTCCCGTGGCGCTGGCGGTCGGCGCGCGGCTTCTTGGCGAGGGGAAGCGGGTCTTCTTTCTCACCCGAGGATATGGCGGCAGCGAGACCGGCCCCTTGCGGGTTGAGACGCACAGTACTCCGCGACAGGTGGGCGATGAAGCGCTTCTGCTGGCGGCGTTGGCTCCCACCATCGTGGCGCGGGACCGGGCGGCCGGCGCGGCGCTGGCGGTTGGCGAAGGCGCGGACGTCATCGTGATGGATGACGGCCATCAGAATTTTTCCCTCGCCAAAAATCTGTCACTCGTTGTGGTGGACGGTGAAACCGGCTTCGGCAATGGCCTGATGATCCCCGCTGGCCCTTTGCGCGAACCGGTGGCGCAAGGCCTCTCGCGTGCCGACGCCGTGATCGTCATGAACGGTACGGCGCCCGACCTCCAAGGATATCGCGGCCCGGTCTTGCAGGCGCGCCTCACGGTTTCGGGCGGGACATTGACCGGACGGCGCGTCTTCGCTTTTGCGGGCATCGGCCGTCCGGAAAAATTCCTGGCCTCGCTGAATGAAGCCGGCGCCATCGTGACGGGTGCGCAATTCTTCGGCGACCATCACCCCTACCGGCCCGAAGAGATCGCGGCGCTCCGCGGCCGGGCCGGCGGCGCAACACTGGTTACGACGGAGAAGGATTTCGTGCGCCTCGACCCTCAAACCCGCGCGGACATCGCCGTGCTGCCGGTCGAAGCCCGATTCGAAAATCCGGCCGCGCTCGATACCCTGCTGGCGCGGATTGCTTGACAGTTTTCCGGCCGCGGTTTAGCGCGGGTCCCGACCATGTCCGCGCCGCGCCTGACCCTCACCCAGAAACTGCGCTATGGCGCGGAAGCGGCGGCATTCCTCGCCTTCATGGGTCTTTTTCGCCTTCTCGGCGTGGATGCAGCTTCGGCGCTGGGCGGCTTCATCGGCCGCACCCTCTTTGCCCGCACTCGGGTCAGCCAGCGCGCCCGCGACAACCTCGTCCTGGCGTTTCCTGAAAAGAGCGTGGCCGAGCGCGAAGCGATCCTGCGAGCCATGTGGGACAATCTCGGCCGCACCGTGGCGGAGTATGCCCATCTCGACAAGTTCGACATCGCCGGCCCCAATGCGCGCATCCGCATCGAGAACGCGGCCGACGCCGAGCCGATGCGGGGAAAGGCCGTGCTGATCCTTTCGGGCCATTTCGCAAACTGGGAAATCATGCCGATCACCGCGGCCCGCTTCGGCCTGGACGGCGGTATCGTCTACCGCCCTCCCAACAATCCCTATGTCGACCGCTATATCGCGCGGGCGCGCGCCAAGAAGGGTTATGCCGAGCAGATCAGCAAGCACCAGGGCACGCGGCGGATCTTCACCCTTCTGCGCGGCGGCAAAGCGATTCTTCTCCTTGCCGACCAGAAGACCAATGAAGGAATCCCCGCGCCGTTTTTCGGCCGCGATGCGATGACCACGCCCGCGCCCGCGGCCCTGGCGCTGAAATTGAAGGTCCCGATCATCTTTGCATCCAACAGGCGTCTGGGCGGGGCGCGCTTCGCCGTCACCGTTCATCCGCCGCTCGCCTTCATCCCCAGCGGCGACGACGACGCCGACATGCGGGCGATGACGGCCGAGATCAACAAGCGCCTGGAAGAGATGGTGCGGGCCGATCCCGGCCAGTGGCTGTGGATCCACCGCCGCTGGCCGACCGCCCGCGACGTAACAACCAGCAAAAGATTGTAACATGCTCAGGCTCGCCTCCCCTACGCGCGCGTAGCGCGCTGGCGGGAGAGGTGCCCGTAGCAGCGCTTATTGCGCGTAAGCTTTAGCTTGCGCGCAAAAGCAAGCTGCGCAGGGCGGAGGGGGTTAGCCTAAAGCGGATCGGGCTTGGGGGTGCGGGTGGACCGCGAAGGATCCAGCCGCATCTCGAACCAGTTCATTGCCCAATGCAGATGCGGGCCGGTGGCGCGTCCGGTCTGTCCGATCTCGCCGATCTTCTGGCCGCGCTTCACCACATCGCCTTCCGTCACCAGGCGCCTGGATTGATGCAGATAAGCGGGCAGGCCGCCATTCAGATAATGATCCGCCGACAGCGAGACCACGCCATCGGCGGGCGCGCGGATGGGCGTGCCGGTCGGCGCCGCCATGTCCACGCCGAAATGCGGCGTCATCGGCACGCCATTGTCGATGCGCTGGCTGCCGAACACTCCGCTTTCGATCCCGGGCGCCGGCCAGTCGAAACCGGAAAGGAAATCCACACCCTCGGTATCGCGCTGGCGGGCGAGATAAACCGCTTCGGCTTCCGCCCTGATCCGCGCCAGCACTTCCGGCGGTGGCGTCACGGTGTTTTGCGGCAGGCCGTTCACGCGTTGAATTTCATATTGCCGCACGACCGGCAGACAGGACTGCGTCTCCACCGTGCCATCGCCCCAGGTGACGGAAAGGAGCGTGGGCTTGGCCTGATCGAAGGCGAAGCCGAACGCAAAAACGCCTTCCGCGGTCAACCGGACCGGCTTGCCATCCACCAGCACGGCGGCCTGCGGCTCCGCATAACCAAGAACCAGGCTTCCCTGTTCCATCGTGCCTTTGAGGGTCAAGCGCCCTTCCTTGCCCGTGGAAGAGACGGCCCAGGCCGGCGTGGCGGCGAAGGCGAGTCCGGCGGCCACAAAGGTCCGCCGCCGCATCAGGGAACCAGGCCTTTTTCCTGCATCCGCTTGGTGGCGATGGCGGGGCTGGCATAGGCTTCCTGCAGATCCACGCTCCAATAGCGCAGCGCATCGAGGGGGATATGCGTGCCCGTGACGGCGCAGACGACATAGGCGCCGGGCTGCAGCACGTCGAAATCTCCGTCCAGAAAACGGAGTTTCGCTTCGCCTTTTTCACGATCCATGCGGTTCATCGGCCCATCCTAGAACAAGGAGCCCTGGTCCGTCGCGGATTTTTTGCCCCGGGGTCCGGAAATCCCTTCGGCATGGGCGTTCTTTTCGCCATCGGCAAAGACCAGGTCCAGCGCCTCGCCCGCTTTGATATCGGCGGCGCGGCGGCGGACTTTGCCGTCGGCGCCCCGCACCAGCGCGAAGCCGCGCTCCAGCACATCGAGATAGGAAACGCTCTTGAGAATGCGGGACAGCGATTCCAGCTTTTCACGGTCCTTCGCCAGATGCACCTGCTGGCAACGGAAGGCCCGCGCGTGGAGGTTCGCCAGCCTTTCTCGCGCATGGGCGATCCGGTTGGCGATGGGACGGGGCCGCAACAGGGCTTCCATCCGCGACAGGCCGGCGCGGTGAAGTTGCAGATTGCGCGACAATCCCAAGCCCAATCGTTCGCCGGCATGATCCAGCCGTTGGCGGGGTTGCGCAAAGAGTTGCTCGGGTCGCGGCAGAACGCGCGCCAGTTGCGCCAGATGCCGTTTGCGGTCCGACACGCCCTTGTCGAAGCAGTTGCGGCCGCGCCGGGCGAGGTCGGCCAGGGTCGCCTGCAGGTCCGCCAGCACCGGCACCGCCAGTTCGGCCGCGGCGGTGGGGGTGGGCGCGCGCATGTCGCTGGCAAAGTCGATCAGAGTGGTGTCGGTCTCATGCCCCACCGCGGAAATCAGAGGTATGCGGCTGGCGGCGGCGGCGCGCACCACCGCCTCGTCATTGAACGCCATCAGGTCTTCGATGGCGCCGCCCCCCCGCGCCACGATGAGCAGGTCGGGGCGGGGAAAAGTCACTGTCGCGG
>JAFKFF010000031.1 GCA_017307315.1 Alphaproteobacteria bacterium | reverse complement strand
TCTGCAATGTCGAAGAAGGTTCGGCGGCAAACGGCAACAAATTCTCCAAGATGGTCGAAGACAAGGCCAAGGCCGAAGGCGCCCGCGCCGTGGTGATCTCCGCCCGCATCGAAGAAGAAGTGGCGCAGCTGCCCACCGAAGAGCGCGCCGATTTTCTGGCCTCCATCGATCTGGACGAGCCGGGCCTGAACCGCATGATCCGCGCCGGTTACGATCTTCTGGGGCTTCTGACGTTCTTCACCGTGGGCCCGAAGGAAACACATGCCTGGACCGTGACCAAAGGCTCACGCGCGCCCCAGGCCGCCGGTGTCATTCACACCGATTTCGAGCAAGGCTTCATCCGTGCCGAAACCATCGCCTATGGCGACTATGTCGCGGGCAAGGGCGAAGCGGGCGCGCGCGAATTGGGCAAATTCCGCCTGGAAGGAAAAGATTACGTCGTCGCCGATGGCGATGTGATGCATTTTCGGTTTAATAGCTGACAGGCTTTCCATTTAAGAAGGCGTCTCTATGAAATGTCCCCATTGCACAATCGCATTTCATGAAAATTGGCAAGACGATCACATACTGCGAAACAGGCAAGTGACAGGGTGGATGTACAAAACTGCACTTTGCCCTAGCTGTCGCGAGCTTATTATTCGGATAGTGCCCCCAAGTGGAATTCTCAATTCGATACTGCTTCATCCGCAAGGGACGAATCGCGGCCCGATACCTCCTGAGGTACCTGCCAATATAGCAGGTGATTACATCGAAGCCTGTAACGCGCTTCCGATCAGTCCTAAAGCTTCAGCAGCTCTTGCTCGCAGATGTTTGCAGAATATTTTGCGCGCGCATGGATATAAAGACAGGGACCTATCTAAGGAGATAGACCAACTTTTGAATGAGAAAGACGCTTCAAAAGCCATTCCATCGACACTTAGAGTGACGGTAGATGGAATTAGAAATTTTGGAAATTTTTCTGCACACCCAATAACAGACACAACTACTCTACAGATTATCGACGTTGAACCGCACGAAGCCGAGTGGTGTCTTGAAATCCTCGAAGAAATGTTCGATCACTTCTACGTCAAACCGGCTCAAGCGGCAGCACGGAAAGCAGCATTGGATGCTAAGCTTAAAGCAGCCGGCAAACCGAGTTCGAAGTAATTATCTAAGGCTCGCCTCGATATTGCCGCCATCGACCGTAACAACAGCCGCTGTGGTCTTGGACGCCGTCGCGAGATAGACGAATGCATCCGCCACATCTTCCGCCGTCACTTCGCGCTTGAGCAAATTACCCGCCATGTAATCGGCTTGGCTGAGGCCGCGCGCCTTGGAGCGCGACGCCACCATCTCGTCCGTCAGAAGGCCGCTGCGGATACGGTCGGCATTCACGGCATTGGCGCGGATGCCGTCCTTGCCGTGATCGAGCGCATATTGCTTGACCAGGAACAGGGTCGCCGCTTTGGGCAGGCCATAGGGCCCGAAATCCTTGCCCGGATTGACCGCCTGCTTGGAAGTGTTGAAGAGCAGGCAACCGAACGTGCCCTGGGCCTGCATGATGCGCACGGCGTTCTGCGCCACGGCTTGATGGGCCCAGAAATTCAGCTCGAAGGATTTGCGCAACGTGTCTTCGTCCACGGTGCCGATGGTGCCCTGCCAGGCAGCGCCCGCATTGGACACCACGATATCGACGCCGCCGAAGGCCGAGACCACCTGATCGAACGCCGCCTTGACACTGGCGCGATCGGTGACGTCGCATGCGACCGCCAGCGCCTTGCCGCCGATCTTCTTGGCCGCCGCCTTGGCCGCTTCCAGATCGCGGTCGAGGATCGCGACTTCCGCACCTTGGCCGGCAAACGCCTTGGCCGTGGCCGCGCCGATGCCCGAACCGCCGCCGGTGATCACCGCCACCTGACGCGCCAAAGCCTTTTCATTCGACTTGCCCAGCTTGGCCTGTTCCAGTGACCAATATTCGACTTCGAACATGTCGTATTCGCTGATGCATTTGTATTCGCCGATCGCTTCGGCATCGGTGATGACGGCGATGGCGTTCTCGGCGATGTCGGCGGCGATGGCCGCGTCCTTGGCGGTCGCGCCCAGGCCGAACATGCCCACGCCGGGCACCAGGATCACGCGCGGCAGAGGGTCCAGTTCCTTTTTCTTCACCGGGCTCTTGTCGTTGTTGCGGGCGAAATAATCGTGATAGCGGGCGACAAAGGCATCGACGGCGGCGCGCACTTCGCCCGCCCATTCGCTCAAGCGGCCCACTTCCGGCGCCGGCACGATCATCGGCCAGTTCTTGGTGCGGATGGTGTGGTCCGGCGTCACCACGCCCTGCTGGCTATAGCGCGCCAGGTCCTTGCCGTTCACATAGGCCAGAATCTTCTCGTTGGTGCGGAAATCCAGGATCTGCCGCTTGGCCGTGCCGGTATAGGCATTCTTTTCCAGCGCCACGGCACCCCGCAGGATGGGCGCGATCTCGGGCACCGAAGCCAGTTTGGCAGGAAGCGAGCCCGCCGCCAGCGGCTTGCGCTGCCGGTTCAACCGTTCCTCCGCCATGGTCACGAAGGTGATCATGCGGGTATAGGCTTCCTCCGCCGTCGCGCCGACGGTGAAGATGCCGTGCTGGAGCAGCACCAGTCCTTCGACATTCGGATTTTTGTCGAAGGCGTGGGCCACCGACTTGGCCAGGGCGAGGCCGGGAATGGAGTAGGGAAAATAGGCGACATTGTCGCCATAGACCTCGCGCACCACCGCCTCGCAGTCCGGCTGATCGGTCAGGGCGAGCACC